>NZ_CAJMXD010000118.1:0-7611 GCF_905219685.1 Barnesiella sp. CU968 | reverse complement strand
TGCTCCTTCTTCGGAATCATGAAATCATCTCAAAATCTCCTAAAATTTAATATAAGCTAATTTCCAACACTTACTTAAGTAATTGATTCTTGCCTATTGAATTATCAACATGTCAGTTCAGCACCGGTTTGAACTGATGTTTCACACCTTCCACCACATTAAGCATGTAGTCTCCGAGTTTCTCAGCCTCGCCAATGAGATCCATAAAGAATATACCCTCCTGATAGCCATATTCTTTATTATTGATATTGAAGATATTGCCATCGCGGAGTTTATTCCTGAGATTGTTGATTTCACGCTCTTTGTTATAAGCTGCCACAACCTTGGAGCTTTCCGGTGTCTCCATATCCTCAAGCAGTCCGAGCATATTTTTCATAGCATCGGTAACCATGTCATACATCTGGTCTATCTCATGCATCACAGGCTGGGCGAACTCAACATGATTCTGCACTTTACGCTGCAGGGTCTTGGCTACATTGAAACATCCGTCTGCTATTGATTCTATCTCACTTATGACACGAAGCATTCCTGCCACTCTCATCTTACCCTCGGGACTAAGGCGCCCCTCGGCTACTTTATTCAGATAGCTTCCGATCTCTATCTCCATACGGTCTGAAATCTCTTCATATTTCTCAAGACGACTGTAGATTTCCGTATATTTGTCATCCTTGGGATCGGTATGTATAAGCTGACGCGCCATTCCAAGCATTCTGTCAACTCTTTTCCCGTAAAGCACAATTTCTTTCTGAGCCTGTGTTATGTTAAGCTCGGAAGCCGAAAGAATACCACGGCCGATATATTTGAGGGTAAATTCCTCCTCCTCGTCTTTATGACGGGTAGGCATGATCCAGCATACAATCTTGACATATAACTTAGTGAACCAGATCATCACAAGCAGGTTGCAGGCATTGAACACCGTCGGGAACATCGCAAGACCGAACGCGATGCAACTCTGGGCGCGCGCCGTCATGCCCCCTTTCTCTGTAAACAGGGTGGTATCGCGCATCCCTGCTTCCTGAGCCTGACTGATATGAAGAGGATTGATACCGTCGCATGCCTGCGTTATATCGGCTACAAGCTCGCAGAAAGGATGGAAAAGGCACAACACTATCAGAGAGCCGAGCACATTGAAAAGCACATGCCCCATCGCAGTTCTTTTGGCTGCAAGATTACCGCTAAGCGACGCAAGCACAGGTGTGATGGTGGTTCCGATGTTGCCTCCGAGAATTATCGCGCATCCGAGAGCGAAAGAAATCCATCCCTGCGAACACATGATAAGCGTTATGGCGAATGTGGCTGCGGAACTCTGCGCTACCATGGTCACGATAATGCCTATCGCGAAAAATATAAGCACCGAGCCGACTCCGAGGTTGGTATAGTTGGCGAGAAACGCAAGCATCTCCGGATTCTCCTGAAGATTCGGAACATATTTGCTTATCAGGTCAAGACCCATGAAAAGGAAACAGAACCCTATCAGAAACTCGCCGAAGCTCTTGTAGCCGCTCTTCTTCATGAAGAGCATGGGAACGCCTATGGCAAGAAGCAGGATGCTGTAGTCCGAGATACTGACTTCGAAAGAGAATGCGGAAATAATCCAGGTTGTTGCCGTGGTGCCGACATTGGCACCGAAAATCACCGCCATTGATTGCTCAAGGCTCATCAGACCGGCATTCACAAAGCTCACAACCATCACCGTGGATGCGCTTGAACTCTGAATAAGTGCAGTAATGGTGATACCCGTCAACACTCCGGTGATGCGGTTGCGCGTCATCGCGCCGAGAATGTTGCGAAGCCTGTCGCCGGCAACTTTCTGAAGCCCTTCGCTCATCACCTTCATTCCATACAGGAAGAGACAGACCGATCCGAGAAGGCTGATAAAATCAACAACTNTATAACTCATCTAAATTTTGCGGTTGTGAATTGTTCTTGTTTATACATTTACATAATCTCAAATCAGGCCATCCCATACCCATTACTATTAACATTCAGAGACATGTGTATGTTTATATGAATCCTCGACTTGGATTTTTGCAAAATTAAGGAAATATTTCGATAATTTTATTAATTTTACTATCGAATTAATCGTTTTTTTGACTGTTATGGAAATAATCAGCCTTTACCCTTCCGATCCCGACATGATTTCGGAAAAGAATATAGAGGGGGCGATACCTTTTTCAACTTTCAATTCGGAAAGCAGACGTCTCCGCAGATTGAAAGCCATAGTGGCGATGGCAAATGACCGTGCGATAGGGCGCAAGGGAACCCTCCCCTGGCATCTTCCCGAAGACCTCGCCCATTTCAAGGCAACGACTCTTGGCAATCCGATTGTAATGGGTCGCAAAACGTGGGAGTCCCTTCCGAGGCGTCCATTGCCGGGAAGAAGAAATATGGTCGTTTCAGCAAACAGCGGGTATGTGGCTGAGGGTGCCGAGGTGTTCGGCTCCGTGGAGATGGCGATAGCCGCATGTCCGGCATCCGAGACTCCGGTAATCATTGGCGGCGCGAGCATATACAAAACGGCTCTCCCCTATTGCACGGATATCATCGTCACTCAGGTTGACACAACTGTTCCGGATGCAGACACGTTCTTCCCCGAATTGTCGCAGGAAGAATGGAAGATATCGGAATGTTCCGAATGGATGACTTCTGTCAAGGGACTTAAATATAGATTCGTATCATTCTCCAGAAAATGAAGATAGCCCTCATATGCAAATCCGACTCTACCGGAGGAGCGGCGGTAGTGACTTTCCGGCTGATGAACGCATTGCGTGCCAACGGCATGGATGCGCGCATGATTGTGACTGAAAAGAAGAGCGGCTCTCCGCATGTCATAGAAGCTGCCTCTCAGAATAAATCACTTGTTCCGTTTCTTGCCGAACGACTAAGAATATTTGCGGGCAATGGGTTCAACCGCAAGACTCTTTTCCGTATTGACACGGCATCCGACGGACTGCCGCTTCACAGGATACCCTTTGTCAGGGAAGCGGATGTGATATGCCTTAACTGGGTGAATCAGGGAGTCGTTTCATTAAAGGGCATCAGAAAACTCGCTGCTCTCGGGAAACCGCTTGTGTGGACAATGCACGACATGTGGAACATGACCGGCATCTGTCATCATGCCGGATATTGCCAAAAATTCCTGGGGCCCCGCGGGGAATGCGGTGACTGCCCTTTACTGGAGTATAAAGCCTCGAAAAACGATCTCTCACACAAGGTGTGGCAACACAAAAGGAATCTCTACGATAGCGTTAATATCAATTTTGTTGCCGTAAGCACATGGCTTGCCGATACGGCACGGAAATCATCGCTGATGCATGACTCCGACATATCCGTGATTCCCAACGCATTCGACACTACAACAATTTCTTTGCCAACCAAGACTGCCGTTTCAGGCAACCGGGATTCGGCAAGAATCATATTCGGTGCAGCCCGCATTGACGACCCGGTCAAGGATCATCACACTCTTGTCGAGGCAACGAAGATTCTTGCGGATAAATATCCGCAAGAGGCAAAAAGGCTGGAACTTGTGACTTTCGGCTCACTTAAGGATCCGGATGCGCTGAAGGGGGTGGCAATACGCCACACACATCTGGGCAGAATCTCTCCTGAAGAAATCCGCGATATATATGAATCGGGAAGCGTAGTTGTCTCTACTTCCGAATGGGAGACACTGCCGGGAACCCTCATCGAGGGGCAGGCATGGGGATGCGTGCCGGTAGCTCTCGACCATGGAGGACAACCGGATATAATCGACCATCTGTCTACCGGTTATCTCGCACCCTGGAGCGACAACAGAAAAGAGAATGCCCTCCGCATCGCGGAAGGCATTCTATGGGGAATTAACAATCGTAACAGCGTCATACAGATTATGCAGCAGTCCGTTATCGAGAAATTCGCCGAAAATACTGTGGCTGAAAAATATATCCGGCTCTTCAGGAAGCTCCTGAATCAGTAATCAGCCGTAGCGGTTGTTAAGCGTCTATATTCGCATAAGAAGCGTGAGCCTCTATGAAATCGCGGCGCGGCGCAACCTCCTCGCCCATCAGCACGGAGAATGTGCGGTCGGCTTCGGCGGCGTTAGTCAGCGTCACCTGCTTGAGCATACGGTTTTCCGGATCCATGGTGGTTTCCCAAAGCTGCTCGGGATTCATCTCACCAAGACCTTTGTATCGCTGCAGAACAAGCCTGTTGCGCTCTCCGTTGCATTTGTCATCGACAAAGCGTTGTACCTGCTGGTCTGTCCAGCAATATTCCTCTACATTCTTCTTCCCTTTGAGGGAGCATTTGTAAAGCGGCGGAGTCGCGATATAAAGATAGCCGTTGTCGATGATCGGACGCATACGGCGGTAGAAGAATGTCATGAGCAGTGTTGCGATGTGGGCACCGTCGACATCGGCATCGGTCATGATCACAATCTTGTGATAGCGGAGTTTCGACATGTTGGGGGCTTTTGAATCCTCTTCCGTGCCGATGGTCACGCCGAGTGCCTTGTATATATTGACGATTTCATCGGAATTGAGCACTTTATGCTCCATCGCTTTCTCAACATTCAGAATCTTTCCGCGAAGAGGAAGAATTGCCTGATATCTCGGGTTACGGCCCTGCTTTGCGGAACCTCCCGCCGAATCTCCCTCGACAAGGAAAAGCTCGCATTCCACGGCATCACGGCTCTTGCAGGGAGCAAGCTTGCCGGGAAGACCCGCGCCCGACAACGGGCTCTTGCTCTGCACGCGCATTCTGGCACTGTAGGCGGCATGACGTGCCTGCGCCGCAAGCACAACCTTGTTGACTATCGCCTTTGCCTGCGCAGGGTGCTCCTCAAGATAATAACGCAAAGCCTCGCTCACCGCACTCTGAACGACTCCTCCGACCTCATTGTTGCCAAGCTTGGTCTTTGTCTGACCTTCGAACTGCGGTTCAGCGACCTTTACGGAAATCACAGCTGTCAGTCCGTCACGGAAGTCTTCTTTTGAAAGCTCTATCTTCAGCTTTTCCAGAAGATGGTTGTCATCTGCATATTTCTTGAGTGTGGACGTGAGACCGCGGCGGAAACCGGTAAGATGCGTACCGCCCTCTATGGTATTGATATTGTTGACGTAAGAATAAATATTCTCGTTGAAGTCGGTGTTATAGGTCATTGCCACCTCGATCGGGACACCGCCACGCTCCGTGTTGAGGTGTATGATGTCTTCAATCAGAGGTTCTTTCCCCTCATCGATATATTTCACGAATTCTTTGAGACCTTCGGCACTGTGGAAAACATCACGTCGCGGGTTTCCTTCTTCGTCACGTACGCGCTCGTCGGTGAGTGTCAGTGTTATTCCCGCGTTAAGAAATGCGAGGTCGCGCAGACGGTTGGCGAGTGTCTCGTAGTCATATACCGTCTCGCTGAAGATTGTGGCGTCAGGATGGAAAAGGATTGTGGTTCCCGTATGGTCCGTCTCGGAAACGACTGTGAGGTCGCACGTGGGCTTTCCATAAGCATATTCCTGCATATGCACCTTGCCGTCGCGGTGAATCTCGGCTCGCAGATAGTCGGACAACGCGTTCACGCAGCTTACGCCGACACCGTGCAGACCGCCGGACACCTTATACGAACCCTTGTCGAACTTACCACCGGCGTGAAGCACTGTCAGAACGACCTCAAGAGCAGGCTTGTGCATCTTTTCATGCATGTCTACCGGTATGCCTCGGCCATTGTCAACGACCTTGATGGAATTGTCCTCAAGAATGCTCACTTCTATATGGCTGGCAAAACCGGCGAGAGCCTCGTCGATAGAGTTGTCGACCACCTCGTAAACCAGATGATGCAAGCCGCGCACGCCTGTGTCGCCGATATACATCGACGGACGTTTGCGCACCGCCTCAAGTCCCTCAAGCACCTGGATATTATCCGCTTGATATCTTTTCTCTTCTTCTTCTGTTGCCATATTGTGCAGTATCTTTGTCAGTCTTGGTTTTAACATACAAATTTAATAAAAAAAACTGACATTCACACTTCCCGGCTTCCAAATATATCCCTATTCACGCAATAAAATCACGAAACCGGACTTACACGGCTACATCAAAAAAAAGGGAGATTCCGCAAATGTGGAATCTCCCTTCTGTTGATATGATAAAGACTCTTAGCCTTTATATTTCTTGAGGATCACTGAAGCGTTATGACCTCCGAAACCGAACGTGTTCGAGAGAACGGCGTTGATTTCACGGGGCTGAGCCTCGTTGAATGTGAAGTTGAGGTTATAATCGATTTCAGGGTCATTATCACCCTCCTCATGATTGATCGTGGGAGGAACAATATTGTCGTTGAGAGACTTGACACTGAGAACAGCCTCAAGCGCGCCGGCTGCACCGAGAAGGTGACCGGTCATCGACTTGGTGGAGCTGAGATTCATCTTGTATGCATGCTCTCCGAAAACTTTCTGGATAGCCTTGACCTCACCGATGTCTCCGACGGGAGTCGATGTGCCGTGCATGTTGATGTAATCGATATCCTCCGGCTTCATGCCGGCATCCTTAAGTGCGTTCTCCATGCCGATTACGGCACCGAGTCCATCGGGATGAGTGGCGGTGATATGATATGCGTCGGCACTCATACCTCCTCCGGCAACCTCCGCGTAAATATGCGCGCCGCGTGCTTTGGCGTGCTCAAGCTCTTCAAGAACAAGAGCGGCAGCACCTTCGCCAATTACAAAACCGTCGCGGGAACCGCTGAACGGACGGGATGCCTTTTCACATTCTTCATTACGGGTAGAGAGTGCCTTCATGGAATTGAAGCCACCTACTCCTGCGGGGAAAACCGCTGCTTCGGCGCCGCCTGCCACAATAGCGTCCGCCATGCCTAGACGGATATAGTTGTATGCGTCGATAAGGGCATGGTTGGAAGAAGCGCAAGCCGATACTGTCGCGAAATTCGGACCTCTGAACTCATGCTCGATAGAGATGTGGCCGGCTGCGATGTCGGCAATCATCTTGGGGATGAAGAAGGGATTGTATTTGGGTCCCTGCTCCGAGCCATGAAGTGCGAAATATCCGGCTTCCTCCTCGAATGTGTGAAGTCCGCCGATACCTGCCGCGAAAATAACGCCGACACGATTCTTGTCGACTCCTTCGCCTTCAAGACCTGCATCTTCTATTGCCTCGTCGGCAGCCTTAAGCGCATACATGGCGTAAAGGTCAAGCTGACGGGCTTTCTTGCGGTCGAAATGCGCGGAAGGATCAAAATCCTTGACCTCGCATGCGAACTGTGTCTTGAATTTGGCTGCGTCGAAGTGTGTAATCGGGGAGGCACCGCTCTTGCCGGCCTTGGCATTCTCCCAGGTCGTCGCCACATCGTTGCCGATCGGAGTCAAAGCCCCGAGTCCCGTTATTACAACTCTCTTTAATTCCATGAAACTTGATTATTTGCTGTGTTCCTCGATATAGCTGATGGCGTCGCCAACAGTCGAGATCTTCTCTGCCTCTGCGTCGGGAATAGTAATGTCAAATTCTTTCTCGAACTCCATGATGAGCTCTACGGTGTCGAGTGAGTCTGCGCCGAGATCTTTGCTGAATTCAGCGGTAGGAGTTACTTCGTTATCATCTACTGTGAGTTTGTCTACAATGATCTCT
>NZ_CAJMXD010000117.1:0-7649 GCF_905219685.1 Barnesiella sp. CU968 | reverse complement strand
CTTTAGAGTGTTGTGCGCGGAGTTTGCGACGAGTTCTCTTCACTCCGTTGCCGGCGAACACGCAGTAGAGCACTGGCACGAAGAGCAACGTAAGCACTGTCGAGAAGGTCAGACCGCCGATGACGGCTGTACCCATCGGGCGCCACATCTCCGCACCTTGTCCTGAACCGACAGCCATCGGCACCATACCGAGGATTGTGGTGAGAGTGGTCATCACAACCGGACGGAGACGTGAGCGTCCGCCATCGATCACGGCACGCCTGATTGACATTCCACGCTCACGGTTAAGAGTGATGTAGTCAATAAGCACGATACCGTTTTTCACCACGATACCGATAAGCATGATCGCTCCGATCATCGACATCACATTGAGAGTGTGCCCCGTCATCCATAGAATGAGGAATACACCGGAGAATGCGAAGAGAAGCGAGGTCATGATGATGCCGGGGTATGTCAGAGACTCGAACTGCGCTGCCATCACGATGTATACAAGTATGATTATGAGCACGCCGAGCATCAGGAGGTCGCCAAATGAATCCTGTTGGTCCTCATAGCTTCCGGCAATCTGAATGGTGATACCTGCGGGAATATCGATATTGTCCATCTGCAGTTCCGCCTGTGTCACGATCTGACTCATAGGAACGCCGTCGACCACAGCTGAGACAGTGATGATACGTTCGCGGTCTTTTCGTTCGATTGTAGGTGGAGTGAAACGCTCCACAACAGTGCCAAGCTCTTTGAGACGTATACCTTTCCCTTCGTTTGAGTATATGAGAATGTTCTCGATATCCTCAATGCTTGTGCGGTGTTCCGGGGCATACATAACCTTGATGTCATATTCCTCACCGTCTTCGCGGAACTGCGATGCTGTGGATCCGTTTATGCGGTTTCGCAGATAATAGGCAGCAGTCTGTAGGCTGATGCCATACATCGAGAGTTTCTCACGGTCGAAATCGACCTGATATTCCGGCTGATAGTCAGAGCGAGACACCGTCACGTCGGCTGTGCCCTCGATTCCTTCAAGAATCTGCTTCAGCTCTGCGGCAACGCGGTCGGTCTCATCGAAATCGTATCCGTAGATCTCGAAATCAACTGTGCTCTGTCCGCCCATTCCCTGTCCGCGGCCGCCACCGATGTTGACCTGCGCTTTCTTGAATTCCGGGAAATTGTCAGAAAGGTCTTTACGCATCTCTTCGGCTATCTCGCGTATGCCGCGTTTACGGTCGCCCGGGTCAAGAAGACGGATGTTCATGGAGATGATATGCGCGCCGTTGTCAGACAGCGAAGCGAATGTGTTGTCGGAACTTGCCGGACCGACAGTATAGTTCATCACCATAATTTCCGGATATTTGGCTCTCCAGAGAGAGTCGAGTCTTCCTGTCACTTCCTGTGCTTCCTCCACGCGTGCACCGATAGGGAGCTCGAGATTTACTCCGAGACGTCCGTCATCCTGAGTCGGGAAGAACTCAGTGCCGACAAATTTCATAAGGAATATAGAACCCACGAAGATACCGAGGCAGACAACGATTGTCAGCGCACGGTGTGTGACAACCTTGCGAAGCAGAGAAGTGTAGCCGTCATCGAATTTGTCAAGAGCGCGTTCGATATGAGAATACCAGTTCTTTTTGTTGCCGTCGGTAGCCTTCCCTTTGAGTCTGAGCCACTGGCTGCAGAGCATAGGGGTTAGCGAGAGGGCGCAGGTAGTGGAGATGATCATCATGATAGTCACCATCCATCCGAGCTGGCGGAAGAGCACACCGGTCATTCCCGTTACGAGAGTGAGGGGGAAGAATACGGCGATAAGAGTGAGTGTGGAAGCAATTACGGAAATCGCGACCTCGTTTGTGCCGTGCACCGCCGCCTGTTTCGGGTCGGCGCCGCGTTCTATATGGGTGGTCACATTTTCAAGAACCACAATGGCATCATCGACCACCATACCGATAGAAATCGAAAGGGCGGAAAGGGAGACGATGTTCAGGGTGTTGCCCGTGGCGAAGAGATAGATGAACGAGGCGATTAGCGACACCGGTATCGTGATTACGATAATCAGCGTTGCACGCCAGCGTCCGAGGAACACGAATACCACTATCATCACGAAGAGAAGCGCATACATCACAGTCTCCACAAGAGCCGCGATTGTGTTGCGGATATTGTCTGATGTGTCGACAATCACACCGATTTTCACATCTGACGGAAGGTTCTTCTCCAGCGACGGGAGCATCTTCATGACCTTGTCGGATATTTCCACAGAATTGGCACCGCTCTGTTTCTGGATAACGATCATCGCGCCCTCCTTGCCGTCGTTGTAGGTTCGCTGCGTGCGTTCCTCAAGGCTGTCGACGATTTTAGCCACATCGCTGAGATATACGATCTTGCCCTGGAAACTTCCCACAGGAATATGAGACATCTGTGAAGTCTCCTCGAATTCACCCTGCACGCGGAGAGCATAGGTGTTTGACCCTATGTCGAAGGAACCACCCGGCACGTTTCTGTTTTCCGCACCGATAACAGACGCGATCTGTTCTACCGAAAGGTTGTATGCCTCAAGACGGTTCGGATCCACATAGACATGAATCTCGCGTTTCGGGGCACCCGAAATCGACACCGAGCCGACACCGTCGACACGCGCCAGAGGGTTGGCGACATTGTCATCAAGAATCTTGTAAAGGCCCGCCATGCTCTCGTCTGCCTGAACCGAGAGAAGGCAGATCGGAATCATGTCGGTGGAGAACTTGAAGATAATCGGGTTTTCCGAATCATCGGGAAGCTGCGATTTTACCATGTCGAGTTTGTCGCGCACATCGTTAGTGAGGACATCTATGTCATAGCCATATTCGAATTCAAGAGTGATCACGGATGTGTTCTCCCTTGAGGTGGAGGAGATATGCTTGAGGTGTTCCACGGAGTTGAGCGTATTCTCCAGAGGTTTGGTGACATTCTGCTCGATATCCTTTGCCGAGGCTCCCGGATACATCGTTATGACCATTATCGAGTTTGTATCGATATCCGGATAAAGGTCGATCGGGAGTTTCGCAAGGGAAAAGAGACCGAGGATGATGACAGTAACGAAGCAAAGCGTCGTCATCACCGGTCTTTTTACTGCTGAACTGTATAGACTCATATTTTACAGTTTATGAAGACTTCTTACTTTGTTACTTTTACTTTCATTCCGTTTGCGAGACGGCTCTGTCCGGAAACGACTACGGTAGAACCAGGTTCCACACCGCTTATAAGCTCGTAAGAGTCGCCGAGTCTCTGACCGAGCTCGACCTTGTTGTAGCTTACAGTGCCGTCTGCGTTATATACGTATACGTAGTGGTTGCCGGATCCTGGTTGCTTTACAACAGCCTTGTCGGGCACAACAACGCGGCGTGCCGTGCCGAGACTGAGTTCCACGCGTCCGAACATACCGGGAAGTATACGGTTGTCGGAATTTGAAAGGGTCACCTCGACCCCGAACGTACGGGATGCGTGATCTACCGTTGGAGACACAAGAGTCACGGTGCCGTTGAAAATCTCGTTGCCGTATGTGTCGAAAGTCACGATCGCAGGCATGCCTCGTCTCACTTTCGAGAGTTCGCTTTCGGAAACGTTCACTATGATTTTTACTGGTTGTGTGCGTGCCACAGTAAGAATTGGCAAAGAGCCTGTCATGTCGCCCGGATCGTAGTTGCGGGCTGTCACCACGCCTGAAATCGGGGAGGTGAGAACCGTGTTCTCATTCATGTTGCGCAGAGTGCGTTCGGCGGAGGCAACTGCGTTTTTAGCGTTTACGAGCTGGGTCTCCATCTGGTCTACCTGCTGTTTTGTTCCGCCGCCTATCTTGTAAAGTTCAAGTGCGCGGTTGTAGTCAACCTCGATATTCCTGAGATTTGCCTTGGCGTTGTCGAGCTGAAGCCGGTAGCTTGTGGTGTTGATGTCGTCCATTACTACAAGACGCTGACCGGCTGACACCCTCATTCCTTCATCCACAAGAATCTGCTTTATTCGGTTGGGGGCGGAAGACGAGATGTTGTTTATAAGCTCGGGTTCCACGGTTGCGGTATAATTCCCGATCTGGTTGACTTCCCTGTCGTTTACCTGCATTGTCTTGACTACAGGAGCAGTGTCCTGTTTTGAATCTTTTTCGGATTTGTCCGCACCTGAGCATGCTCCGAAAAGAATCAGAGCCAAAGCGGCAGACGTTAGCAATATTTTATTCATGACTGTGATATGTTATCTTACGGAAACTGTTGAAGACGCTGTCCCGTCGCGACCGAGAAGCAGGTCGAGTTCGCTTGTTGAGACAAGATAGTTGTAGATACTCTGTAGATAGGAGAGCTGGGCTGAGGTGTTGGCGAGTTCGCTGTCTCTCAGATTTAGATATGTGGCGGCACCGATCTCGAAACTCTTCTGCATTATCTCATAAGCTTTCGCCGCCTGTCTCATGCCTTCCTCGCTTGCCGCGATCTGTTTCACCTGGCGGTTTATATTGTCAATGGCAAGCTCAACCTGCATATTGAGAGAACTGACAAGGTTCTCGCGCTGGAATTCCATCTCTTTGAGCTGTACCTCAGCCTGCTTCACGCCGAAATATTTGGAACCACCCGAAAAAATGGGCACCTGCAATGCAAGTCCTACAGTGGAATAAGGATTGAAATCCTGGTTTTTGAACGGATTGCCGTTGCTCAGTGCGTTCCAGTTCAGATTGTATGTCACTGCAAGAGTCGGAATCCAGGCGAATTTCTTTAGCGTCACATTCTGGCGCGCCATGTCGGTCTGAATGTCGAGTGAACGCAGTGATGTGTTTCCGGCAAGAGAACGGTTAAGAGCGGTTGTATATCCGAACATATCGCTTTGCATCTGTTTCAGTGTGATGTCAGGCATCACTTCGACCGCAGAGTCCATGCCCATCAGCACTTTCAGCTGCAACTGGCATTGTCTCACCGAAATATCCGCCTGAAGAAGTTCCGGCTCAATGTTGGTCACCTGCACAGAACTGCGTAGCACGTCATATTCAGAAGCGGTGCCCTGCTCGAACTGTTTGCGGTAAACATCCGCATTTATTTTTGCAATCTCATAGTTCTTCTTGATTACATCGCGAGAGGCAATGGCAAGCAGGAGGCTATAATAAGCCTGATTCACGTTATTGACCATGTCGAGACGCGAGGCTCTTGCCGATTCGAGATTGGCAAGAATCTGAGTGTCGGAAATCTTTATTGATTTCCACAAAGATGCGTTGATCAACGGCATGGAGGCAGAGAACCCCATGTTCCACATGTTGTCGGAACCCATTTTGATTTTTGTGGCTTCCCCTCCCATGTTCATGCTCAGGGTCTGGAGCTCGATAGAACGCTGATATGCCGCCGAGAAGTCAATTGAGGGGAACAGGTTGGCAATGACTTCCTTTTTAGAATAGTCCACTCGCTTGACTTCGAGGTCAGCCACTTTGATTGTCGGGTTGTCTTGCAAGGCTATTGCAACGCATTGCTCACGAGACAACCTGAGCGTGTCGGATGCCGAGGCTGAAGACTGTGAGACAGCCGTCAAAGGCACAATAAGCGACAAAGTCGCTAAAAGAGACTTTTTTAGATTCATGCTTTATTATGAATAAGAATTTTTTATGCGTTCAAGTATTTTTGCTCCCTCCTGAGATGCAATGCTCCTTAGGAAACTTATGCTGATGGTATCGAAGGCTTCATTGAGTGTTACATCCTGAGGCAAAAATTCTTCCATTCTTTTTAGTGATTCCATCTGAATACGAAACATTCTTAATAGAATAGGGTAGTTGACATCCGAGCGAAAGACACCCTGTTTAATTCCATCATCAATGGCTTTAAGCATATTCCGCTGCCAAGTGTCAGACTGGTTGTCATATACGGGGCGAAGCCGGGCATAAGACGAGTCCATGTCTTGGAAAAATGCTGCAGAAGCCTGCCCCATCACACTCTGGTGTGTTTTCAGCGTGAGATAGAACGCTTCCATTACAGTGTCCGCTTCCTTAAAAATGCGGCAGAGATTCTCAATATGTTTTTTATGTGAATATCCTATTACCTGTTTAAGCATCTCCTCCTTGCTGTCGAAAATTTCGTAAAGAGTTCTTTTTGACATTGAAAGACAGGCTGCCACTTTGTCCATTGTGGTTGCCTTCATTCCGTTTTTCAAGATTATGGGAAAAATCGCGTCAAGAAGTCTGTTGTATGCTTCGGACGAAATTGATGTCTGTTCCATTTATTTTTAAACAAGCTCTTATTGTAGATTGGAAAACAGCGGCAAAATTAAATAAAAAAACTGAAAACTAAAATATCGTTTTCAGTTTCATATTGTTAAATTTATAAAAAATTACTTTAGAGTGTATTTGAATTAACACGAATTTTAAGTTACAAGACAAATGGAAATTCTTTTCATCCCCAGAAGGGTTCTTCAGGGGATGAATGTTAAATCCACGGAAATATCTCGCTGATGTTAAGAAAATAAGTTAAGACGAGTTCTCAGAGTAATTTCTTTTCGAGGTTAAGGAGCATGTCGCGAGTCATGGCATCAAGATCATATTCCGGTTTCCAACCCCATTCCTCGCGGGCGCAAGTATCGTCAAGGCTGTCGGGCCAGGAGTCGGCGATTTTCTGACGCAGGGGGTCGAGCTCGTAAGTCATCTTGAAATCAGGGCGATATTCGCGTATCTTGTTATAAATGATTTCAGGGTCAAAGCTCATAGAGGCGATGTTGAATGAATTGCGGTGTATTAGTTTTGCGGGATCCGCCTCCATTATTTCAATAGCCGCACGCAAAGCGTCGGGCATATACATCATGTCCATGAATGTTCCAGGTTTGAGTGGACATTTGAATTCTTCCCCTTTGACAGCTGAGTAGTATATGTCGACTGCGTAATCCGTAGTGCCGCCACCCGGAGGAGTAACATATGATATGAGGCCTGGAAACCTTACTGAACGGGTGTCAGTTCCAAAACGGCGTGCATAATAGTCCGACAGCATTTCACCGGTGACTTTGGTCACTCCGTATATGGTTTCGGGGCGTTGTATCGTATCCTGAGGCGTTTTGGTGTGAGGAGTGTCGGGTCCGAAAGAGCCAATGCTGCTTGGGGTGAACAGAGCGCATCCCTTTTCTCTTGCAATCTCAAGGCAGTTGTAGAGTCCGCCTACGCCGATTTTCCATGCCAGCTGTGGTTTCGCTTCGGCTACAGCGGAAAGGAGCGCCGCAAGATTATAGATTGTGTCGATTCTGTATTTGTCGACAGCCTCGGCGATTTGTGCCGGATTTGTTATGTCAACGACCATCGACGGTCCGCTTTCAGCAAGTTCGCCTTTAGGCTCCGCGCCGGGGATGTAACCGGCAACTATATCTCCGTTGGGGTATTCTTTGCGAAGTCGCATGGTCAGTTCGGAACCAATCTGACCGGTAGCCCCGATAATCAGTATATTTTTCATGACATTAAGAATGTTGAACAATTTCGTCTGCAAATTTAGACAAAATTAATAAATTATCGTTAACTTTGGGGAAATATTAATACCATAAGAATGTACACAAAATTTCAGGAGCATCTCCGCAAGGAGCTTCAGGACATCAAGGATGCCGGACTCTACAAGAACGAGAGAATTATAGTGACACCTCAAAGCTCAGACATAGAAGTGGAAAGCGTTGAGGGTGAAGTG
>NZ_CAJMXD010000116.1:0-7824 GCF_905219685.1 Barnesiella sp. CU968 | reverse complement strand
ATCAAGCAGTTACGAGATAAATCGTAACTGCTTTTTCTTTTACTTTGAACACAAATCTGAACACAACTCCGGCGCAACTCATTTCGTGCGCCATTGACAGCCGCCATGTTCATGCCCTTGTGTTCAAATTCTGTGTTCAAACTATGCAATGATTTGGAGACCGTTTTTCTTCAATTTTATACTAAGCCATTCAGCGCATTTTCGCTCTCTTCTCACTGCAATTCCAAAGATTTTCAGTAATTTTGACTGAATTATGGAAATGACAATTGACGATATAAAGACATTGATTGCTTCGGATGAGTCGCGGACTCTGGAGCTGAAGAAGACTACCGGCGAACTTAAAGACGGTATGCATACGGCATGCGCGTTTCTCAATACTGAGGGCGGCTGGCTGATTTTCGGTGTCGCGCCTAAGTCGCTGAAGATAATCGGTCAGCAGGTGACCGATGACACACAAAGAGAGATTGCTCAGGCAATCGCAGGACTTCAACCAGCCGTGGATATGCGCCCGGATTATGTAGATGTACCTGATCATCCCGGTCATAAGTTGATTGTTATGCACTTCGATGGTTGGGTGTGGGGCGAGCGTCCGCATACTTTCCACGGATGTCCTTACTACAAGGTTGAGAGCACTACAAAGGTAATGCCGCAGGATATGTATGATGAGCGAATCAGAGCATTTGAGCCGAAAACATATTCATGGGAACTACGCCCTGCAGAGGGTGTCGCTCTCGCAGACCTGAATGAAAAGCATATCCGAGGTTGCATCCGGATGGGTGTGGAAGGTGGTCGAATTCCTGCGAGTGCATTGAGCGAACCGATTTCCGATACACTGTCGAAGTGGAAGTTGCTGAAGAATGGCATTCCGACTAACGGAGCCGCGATGCTGTTTTCTGACAAAGTTGATGAGTACGATAACTTCAAGATAAAAATGGCACGTTTCTTGGGTACAGACAAGAACGAGTTTATTGATGAGATGCGCGTAGAGGGTAATTTCTTTGACCTTCTTGATGCTGGGCTTGCCTTTTGCTTCAAGCATCTTAATCTCAGCGGCAAAATCACCAACCACAGTCTTCAGCGAGAGGAGAGACTTGAAATTCCCTATAAGGCTTTGAGAGAGGCGATCATCAATTCTCTTTGTCATCGTCAATGGGAGCGATATAATCTCTTGAATAGTATCGCAATTTATGACGACCGCGTTGAAATAGGAAATCCCGGCATATTCCCTTCTCAAATCACACCTGAAAATATAAAGGAGCCCCATGATTCATATCCCTACAATGTGAAGATGGCGGAGGTTCTCTACCGCTCCATGTGGTTGGAGAACTGGGGATCCGGAGCCAAACGGATCATCGAAGCCTGCCAGGAGCAGGGCGTCGAGGAACCCACATGGCGTTGGGACGGAGGTTTCGTTTATGTATCATTCAAACGACCGGCCAAGCACTGCTCAAGCACCGCTCAAGTGCCTTCCAAGGAAGATGACAAACCGCTCAACTACCGCCCAACTACCGCTCAACCACCGGCTAAGGACGACCTAAGGACGACCCAAGGACGACCCAAGTACGACCCAAGCACGACCCAAGTATCCCAATTGATTAAATTGATGGGTGAAGACTACATGTCTCTCAAAGATATAATGTTATTATTCAATTTAAATAGTGCCAAACGATTTAGAGAGAATTATATCACTCCTGCCCTATCTGATGGTGCCATCGAGCGACTTTATTCAGATCAGCCCAGGCACCCGAAACAGAAATATCGTCTGACCGAGGTCGCTAAAGAGTGGAAATCCGCTAACAAGAATTCATAAACATAGAAAAATGTCAACAAGGAATATAGATAAGGTAGATTTGCTTTTGTCGAAGCTTGATAAGACGCAAATTGCTGATTTCATCAGAAAAGAATGTTGCAACAGTAAACAGCTTCAAGATAGGTTTCTCGCGCTTGGAGCGGGGACGCTGTTTAAACCGGATTCGGCAAAATATGCTTCACGGGTTGAGGATTTGATAGAGGATTATTCGGACCGACATGGCTACATTGACTATCGTGCCACATTCGATTTCAACTGTGCGGTATCCCGCATTCTTGATGAAGCCGAAGATGCGATGAGAAAAGGGCAATGGGAGGTTGCAGTAGCCGTGCTCACGGGAGTTGCTTCAATTTCTGAGGATATTCTTAACAGTGGTGATGACAGTGCTGGAGAATTGGGCGCTATAGTTAGTGCTTGCTTTGAAAAATGGCATGAACTGTGCGCTAATGAGACACTGCCGGAAGATATTAAAGCTGAAATTTTTGAACTCGCGCTTTCCCGCTTCTTTGAAAAGGATCTGAAAGGTTGGGATTGGTGGTGGGATTGGATGGAAATGGCAATCTCACTTGCCGATACCTCGGAAAAACAGAGCAGGATAATCAAGGCTTTGGATGCAATCAAGCCAAATGGTGATAGCTGGAGTGCAAAACACAATGCCGAAACAGCTCAAAAATATAAGCTCGAAATAATGTCGAAGAGTGGCAGTCCGGAGGATCAAATCAAATTTATGTATGACAACGTATCTAACCCGGATTTTCGAAACAGGCTCATTCAAATGGCTTGGGACAAGGCTGACTATGACGAGGTGCTTAGACTTGCCGGAGATGGCGTAAATCATGACGCCAAGTATGCGGGACTTGTCAGCGATTGGCATAAATGGAAATATAAAGCCTATCACGAAATCGGAGACAAGGTCAATGAACTCCAGTTGGCCAGACATTTCTTTTTCAAGGGTGGCATATGGGGCGAAAAGGAATACTCTATGGAATCGATGTATTCCAGTCTTAAGACTCTTGTCTCTAAGGATGAATGGAAGAAATATGTAGAGACACTAATCAGCGAAGCGCAGGGCAAGAAGGATATCATACGTCTGCTTTATATATGCACACAAGAAAAGATGTGGCAGGAATATATGGACTATGTTCGTAAGAATCCATCAATCTATAATATTGACGATGCGCCCAAAGAAGTTAAAAAACTATTCAAAGATGAAATAGTCAAACTGTATGCCGCTGCAGTCAGAAACGACTTTCAACGTGCATCTAATCGCGATTCTTACCGTGAAGGAGTCACATATTTAAGAAAGCTTATCAAATATGGAGGAACTAAGGAAGCTGAACAAATTGTGACAGAACAGAAATCGCGCACTCCACGCAGACCCGCTTTGATTGATGAGTTATCAAAACTTTAGATTTTGATAACTTTAACTATGTGACGGCACTAATATGACACCAGAATCCGTTATATTTGCAGTTGACAAGTGAGAGACTTGCGGGCAATCCGGTTTCTGCGGAGCAGAGCAATGAAAAGAGGTGCAATGCGCCTCAGGAGCGAATGTTGGAGATGCCGGAAGTGAGCAAGATAACTTTGATTTTTAATTATGACTTTTCCCGTATTATCGGGAACTTCAACGAGCGCATTTTTGCACTGGTCGAGAGTCCTGCCAACGAATCCACATTGGGACTGGTCGAGGTTATTGCCCGAATTGGCGAAAACCATCTGAAATATAATCGTTTGACATTCCTGCCAAGTGAGGTCTGCGGAATAATACGCATACTCCACACAACGAATATAAAGCAAATGAGCCATCACCACTACTGGCAACGACTCATCTTTATAAGGGGTGCAGGGGTAACGGCTCGCCCTCTCTGTGGCACAGGGGTGCGAGTCAGAAAAATTTTTTATTTGATTTTCCACCGTCTTTAAGTGCAGGGCCAAGCCAACAGATTGCAAATATCAATGCGAGTATCTACATGCCGTTGCTTTATTTCAGAGCTTTTTCAAGAGATTCAAATGCTTTTGGGAAGTTTATTGCCTCTGCGCTCCTTGATTTTGAATTGTTTACACCCGTATATGCGACAAGGACTCCTCCTATTGATGAGTTGTATTGCATTGCAACACCGTAGTCAATCTGAGGGTCGCTAATCTTTCCATAGCAATGAAGTAGCGTTGCTGAATAGTTGTCAACATCCACTTTAACGGGAACATATCTCTCCACAAGGAAATCTCCTAACTGATAAGCCGTAGATATTTTACATACTACACCGCATGTTGACATCTTGCCGTTTTCAAACACATAAAGCATTATGGGGGCGTTAGTGTTGGAGGTCTGATAGATGAGGCTGTTAGTGTCCTCTGATTGTGGAGTTCCGTATTTTGCTTTGATAGCGGACTTTGAAGCACCCCATTCTAAATATGGTTCTTCATAAGTGTTGTATCTCGGTTTCACCTCAACCGTAAAAGAGAGATTCTTGGTTGCCGATTTTACAGAGGCCTTGCCAACGTACTGCCCTGTAACTGCGCTGTTTTTTACCGTGGCGACAAACTCATTGTCGGATTCCCATACAAGGTCAGCTACATTGGTGCCCTCAATTGTCTGAGTGTCCTCGCGATACATAGAGTAGGCAGTCTTTGATAACTTTGTGTTGTCCGGCTCATCAACACCGCCACAAGCCGTGAATGTGAGCATTGTTGCGAATAGCAACATGAGCGAAATTACTTTTTTCATTTGCTTGTAATGTTATTGGTTTTGTGCATTATTGCCATTATGTCGTTTGACTTGGTATGCGCACTTGCCAACAAAACAAAAGCGCAGACTTTCGTCATACGCAGTCTTGGCTCACCACAAGCCATAATAATCCTACGAGAAAGTCCGCGCCGTATGGCACGCACTCACGGATTATTATTTTAGCTCGTTCTTTTGTCGAGGTGGTGATTCAGACTGCGATTGAGCCAATATGTAAGGGTGCAATACCCCAAAGGAATACTGCACCGCAAATTTAGTCATAATTCGCCGAATGGCAAAAGATTATACGCAGATTGTTTCGTTTGTTGCCAAAATGTAGGCTTGCGGAGAGAATTAGGGCAGCAGATTAAACTTAATTTTATCCATTTAAAGACATGTTTAAGTTAGGCTTACCGACATATGTGTTTACGACATCGGTTCAGATACAAATCCTTACCGTCCGGATGCCAGTAATCCGCCCGGCGCGCCCTCTTACGGTCATGTCTGATTAACCTGAATGAGCATTTAGCGTTATCTGTCTCATAAGAATCATATATGATGTCTGAATAACCGAAGTCGGTCAGTATGCCGATCCTATCGCCACTGCGCGTCATAAAGAAGATAGTAGGTGATTCTTCGGTTATCAGTTCATCCTCATAGATTTCATCGGCGATAGGAGGCATTACTGTCTCCAGTTTTATTAATCCGAATGTATGTTTATCGTTAATCTTTATACAAGGCGACAAGACCGACATGGCACCCCATTTCATCGTCGCTTTATCCTGTACGAAAAATAGGCTACGTCCCCATCGTTCCGGAACAATTGCGTTATACTGAAAATCAGTCATCATTATCGGCCGTATAGACAGAGACACCAATGCCCATGCTTCGCCATTTGAGACAGGAATAAAATCCGGCTTATTATTTATGGCATCGAATTGGGTAAATACATCTGCAAAACAGTTTGGCAACAACTGTTCACCCGTCGGTGAAATCAGCCCGACAAATTTATTATCACCCGTTTTTTCAGGACGCCAATCATATTGCGTTTCATAAAGCTCAAGTTTGCGATATTTACTCTTAGATTCTTTATCCCGACAAAAACAGAGTTTTCCTTCTTCAGCCTTTAACTGCAGATATTCTAACGTATCATCCCGTGTCGGTATAGCCAGCTTATTGGTATTTTGATAGCAGACATGCCAATAATTGAGATGTTCATAATAATCCTTTTGCCCGACATCGGTTGTTACCGGATAGACAATACGTCCGTAAATGTTTTGATATCCCACGACTCAATTTTTAACGTTAAAAATGTCTATAACCGAAAACAGGCATTTTATTAGCAAGGGACAGACATTTCATTCCTCTGCTGTTCAATACTTTAGAAGCTGTTTAAATGAGATTTTTAATTGACTGGAATAAGGGTTGTAATGCTGTCTTGGTTATCTAAAGCTTTAAAATCTATCTCACCCTTATAATTCACCGAGCCAATTACCTTTCCCCCATTTGTTAAAGAGAAACCGGAAAAATACACTACTCCATTTATGTTATCAATAGAGTGTTCAATTACCTGCACATCTGTCAGAGGATATTCATTAAATTGATTATCTTCAAAATTCAGATACTGTATTTTTTCCTGTCCGATTCCAAACCAGCCTTTTCCTTTAATTTTATCATGTGTAAAATAAACAGAAAAATCATTGGGCAAAACCACCGGATACATCTCATTGTTGTTTCCGGAGAATTCGTAGTATTGGGTTCCAATAGAAGGTGATTTACATCTAAATACAACGGATTGTCTTATGGGATTAAACATTACCAAGTCTTCAATCTTCACATCACCGGAGTTTATAAAAGGAAAATCCATCAACTCATAAGTCAACTCGGATGTACCGTCATGAATTCCTATATTGAACAATTGCGATTTCTCCGGGTTAAACAAAAAGAAAGAATCATTTAACACAAACATCTCTTGCCACCTATCCCTATTTTCATCCACCTGATAATACTTTCCGTCAGCAGTCCTTATTCGCCATATATTCATTGAGTCTGACCAATAGGCAACATTCCCCAATTGGTCAAATTCAACCTTGCTTATATCTACCTCTTCACCTTCTGCCTTTACAGGAATAATCTTTATTCTATCAGGATTGGAATAATCCATAATCAATATCTCCAAATCAGTCAGGATAAGATATTTCGTAGGAGACATTTCGTAACATTGTGCAATATATTCACCATATATAGGTGATGACCACTGATTGTATACATTCCACAAGTATGATTTTCCTGTCTTTACGTCCAACAGACGTGTGCGATTAAGCTCTTCACACTTGGCATAAAGTTCTTTACCTTCCGGTTCCATGTAAATTTCATCAAAATCTCCGTTATAAAAATCTTGTGGATGAAATTCAGGGCGAACGAGCAGATGTTTGTTTGAGAGTCTTTTAAGATAAAAACCGACATCCAGTGGCATCCCATCTGCATCTTGAAGAACTACACGGTCTTCGTCATTATTGAATGTTAATTTAAAATAGCCATCCCCATTTGCATTGCTGCGGGATTGAACGGATGATTTTTGATATATCAGTTTTGCATCCGTTGTGTTCATCGTTAGAGATGTATTCAACATGCTGTTGAGTTTCTTATGGTCTACACTCCCATTGCTGCACGCAATAAATCCGACAAGCATTGCAGCTGAAAAGAATGTAGCTGCACACATTTTGAGAAATTTTTCCATCTGCACTAAATGCTTTTAGCCTTCCCAGCCCACGAAGAAGATTTTACTTGGAATACGAAAAGCGTGAGGACTGCTAACTTATTTCAAGAGATGGGCGTCTGGAAATGCCTTGAACTAAAACAAGCAACAGTCTCCCACGCCATATGCATGACGAGAGAGTTGTCAACTCATTCCCGTTCGTAAGTTTTCCAGACTTTATCTCTGAGAATCAGTTAAACACTTTCGTGTATTCTTTATACCGCGATGTCTGCCGCATTTGCGACAACACAAAATTACGAAATATTCTCCACACGACCAACCCCAATGATCGGGAAACTGTTGCTTGCGCTTAAAAATCAACTAATCAGGTAAGATTCCCCATTACCGAAGTCGCTCTTGCCTTGACATCCACTGCAATCAATGTCGCTTTTGCCTGCTGTCCTGCTAATGATTCATCCCAAGCAAATCCCCAACAAATGTCTATATCCGAAGACATGCATTTTATTAAATCAGTAAGTGCAGACATTTCATTCCTCTGCTGTTCAACACCTTTTGAAATCCATATATTGG
>NZ_CAJMXD010000115.1:0-7828 GCF_905219685.1 Barnesiella sp. CU968 | reverse complement strand
ACAGCCATAAATCTCGTAAAAGATGAGTTGTATGATAACTTCGTACATACTGCAATGACCCGTTTCACCGAGAAATACGGCCATGCTCCGAAAATCTATCCTGTCGTAATAAGCGATGGCGCTCATAAAGAAGAATAATATGGACTCAAAGAAAACAGTATTGGTTTCAGGGGGTGCGGGCTATATCGGCTCACACACTGCGGTGGAACTTCTCAACGCCGGATACAACGTTGTAATCATTGACAATCTTTCAAATTCGGAGAAAGACTCAGTGGAAGGGGTCAAGAAGATAACCGGTAAGGATGAGGCTTTTGAAGTTGTTGACACATGCGATAAAGCCGCTCTCCGAGGGATTTTTGATAAATATCAGTTCGACAGTGTTATTCACTTTGCCGCATATAAAGCCGTCGGAGAATCTATGGCTGAACCACTGATGTATTATCAGAACAATCTGGTATCATTCATGAACATTGTAGAGATGATGAAGGAATACAATCGTCCGAATATCCTGTTTTCATCATCTGCAACAGTATATGGTGATGCAGAACACCTTCCCGTAACCGAACAAACTCCACGTCAGCCAGCAACATCTCCCTACGGAAACACAAAGCAGATTGCCGAAGATATTCTCCGCGATTGTTGCCGTGCGTATAACGACGTTCATGGCATTGCACTACGCTATTTCAATCCAATCGGTGCTCATCCATCGGCTCTTATCGGCGAACTACCTCGAGGTGTCCCCAATAACCTCGTGCCGTTCATCACTCAGACAGCTGCTGGTATCCGGCCGATGCTCAGCGTGTTTGGCAACGACTATGATACCCCTGACGGAACTTGTCTGCGCGACTATATCGACGTAGTAGATTTAGCTAAAGCTCATGTGGCGGCTGTTGACCGTATGACTGAGGGCAAGATGGATGAAAAGTATGAGATTTTCAATATAGGCACAGGCCGTCCGGTATCGGTTCTCGAACTCATTACTGAGTTTGAGAAAGTGAATAATCTCAAACTTCCCTACAAGATGGTTGACCGTCGTCCCGGTGATGTACCCGCTGTATGGGCAGAAACATCACGAGCCAATGAAATCCTCGGTTGGAAAGCTGAACGCACCATTGACCAGACGCTAAAAGCGGCATGGGAATGGGAGAAGCATGTACGAAACTTAAAATAATAGCAACTTATATGAAACCAACATTATTCGTTCTTGCCGCTGGAATGGGGAGTCGTTACGGTGGTCTGAAGCAACTCGACCAATTAGGGCCGCAAGGCCAAACCATTATGGATTATTCAATTTATGATGCCATTAAAGCCGGATTTGGTAAGGTTGTATTTGTTATCCGTAAAGATTTCGAGCAGGATTTCCGAGATAAAATCCTATCAAAGTATGAGGGACATATCCCGGTTGAGGTAGTTTTCCAGTCAGTTGACAAACTTCCGGAAGGTTTCTCTTGCCCAACAGACCGTACTAAGCCATGGGGCCCAGCACACGCTGTCATCATGGCTGCTGGAGTAATCAAGGAACCTTTCGCAGTCATAAACGCCGATGATTTCTATGGCCGCAACTCGTTTGAGGTAATAGCCCAGGAGTTGATGCGTCATCGTGACCGCAAAGGTGACTACTGCATGGTAGGGTTCCGTGTGGGCAACACTATGAGCGAAAGCGGCGGGGTATCGCGTGGTGTCTGCGAAAATAAGGATGGACTACTGACGTCCGTTGTGGAACGTAAGAATATCGCCTATGACAAAGAGCACAACATCGTTTTCACAGACGAGAACGGCATAGAGCAAACCCTCGACCCAATGACACCAGTGTCAATGAATATGTGGGGATTCACACCTGACTATTTCGACTACGCAACACGCGAATTTACCAAATTTCTTGAGCGAGATATAAATATTCCTAAATCCGAGCAGGTAATTCCCGATGTCGCCGACGCGCTCATTAAGGGCGGTGAGGCAACCATCAAGGTGCTTGATACAGACTCGCGATGGTTCGGTGTGACATACGCTGAAGATCGCCCCGGTGTAGTCGCTAAGTTTGCCGAACTCGGAGCCAAGGGTGAATATCCCGAAAAGATGTTCTGAAATATTATTTTATTTGAGAGATAAAAGCTCGTTTAGGAAGGACTGCTAATTCTCCCCGAATTAGCAGTTGTTTTTTTGATGGACGCTTAATTGAAGTTTTCAATATGAATAAAGTTCTGATTATTGATGCTTCCGAAACTGACGGTCGTATCATGTCCAGATTGTTGATTCGGGCTGGATATGATCCCGTAAAGGCGGATAACATCGAAACTGGGAGAATTGAGGCGGCTAAACTGCCTCCCGGTGCAGTTATCGTCACGGCATTACGATTGTCAGACGGTACAGCAAGAGATTTAATCAACTGGCTGAAGAAGGAGAACTACGGTTTTCCGGTCATAGCCATAGTAGAAAATCTGAACAACGCAGATGTAGTAAGCATCATGCGTGGTGGCGGAGCGATGGATGTAATACAACGTCCGGCAATCGACAAGCAGCTTGTTGAAACAGTCGCGCAGTATGCCAAAGAGGAAAACGAAACATTCTCTCTCGGCAAGCTCCTGATACCACGTCAGAGTAAGGAATGGCAGGAGATTGAGCGAAAGATACAGTCTATCGCCAAAATCAACGCTAATGTTATCGTATTCGGTGCAAGTGGCACGGGTAAGGAACAGGTCGCGTTGGAAATCTACCGTCAGAGCCCCCGCTCACAAAAGCCGCACATCGTAGTTGAGGCAGGTGGAGCCGGGCTGATTGGTAAGCACGACCCAAAATCAGAAAGGAGCGAAACCTACAACCGCATCAAAAGTTACTTCGAGAATGCCAACGGTGGAACAATCATCGTTAAGAATCTCCACTTGCTGAGTTTTGAAAAGCAATCTGTACTATTGCACATCCTCGAAGAAGAACATCCTAATGTTCGCGTCATTTGTACCGCAGAGCCATATCTCCGCCGCATGATGACCGAACAAACCTTCCGCCCTAACCTTATGTACATACTCCGAGAATTCGAGATTGTCATCCCGTCACTCGCGAAGTGACCGAGGACATTCCGGTACTGGCTGATGCGTTTCTCAAAATGTATGCCGGAAAGACAGAACAATCAGTGAAACGACTTGACGCATCCGCAATCAAAGCCCTGAAACAGCATCTTTGGATAGGCAATGTGAGAGAACTGAAGAATGTCATCATACAAGCAGCCTTCGGAACAGATAGCGATGTTATCACATCATCAGACCTTACATTCAATGTTTCTGATCCGGAAGATTATGAGGACGTTCACTTGAAGAATCCTTCTGATGAAAAGCGG
This sequence comes from Barnesiella sp. CU968, assembly GCF_905219685.1. NCBI lineage: Bacteria > Pseudomonadati > Bacteroidota > Bacteroidia > Bacteroidales > Barnesiellaceae > Barnesiella > Barnesiella sp. CU968. The sequence goes on along the minus strand of NZ_CAJMXD010000115.1, from coordinate 4,497 downwards.
CGTATAACTGATGCTTTGAGCCGAACAGGGTGGAATAAATTCCAAGCAGCCAAGCTATTGAAGATTAGCCGCACAACACTTGATTACAAGATTAGGCAATTCGGAATTAACAAAGACGAAGTGTGAAAGCCCGTTAATTCGCCAAAATTTTGTATCTTTGTGGCGAATTTAGAAATAATGGCGACTGGAGAGACAGTCGCGTTCTGATACAACATAACATAAGACCGCTTATGGATTAACTGAAAATCTGGACAATTTTCAATACTCAATTCTATAGGCTGATGCTTATGCTATGCTACTGCATAGCGTACATCTGCCATATTGAGTAGCCCGAGTCCAGATGGGTCAGTTTTGTGGTGGGTGTGCGCTTTTTTGTGTGCGCTTTTTTTTATGCCCATTTCTGTTCACTTTTGGGACACAATGTTCATTGTTTGAACAATCTCCGATTTTAACCTTCCTTAATTTCAAGCCTGACTCTAATCACATATATTCATATTATCAACGAATTACAAATTAACATTTGTTTTTGTAATCCATTTGTAACAGGTGCGGGTTTATATCAGCGAAACAAAAACATTATGTATAACCCGTTAAATTCAACCCCGATAAATGGATGTATTTTCACTTACCGAAACCGAGTTCTTCCGCCTGCTGACGGAAGGTAACAACGAAAACCTGCACATTGCCTACAAAGACTTTGTGCTTCAGGTCAGCGAGATCTGCCACAACACACAAGACATAACCTATGCAATATCGGCATTGCTCTATGCCGAGGTGGAGATAGCCCATCTTCAGACAGAGGCGATGCGAAAAGAGGTCAGCCAGCACCTGACATCGTTCATCAGCAAGGCCCTCACATTTGTCCGCCGTACTATCAGCCACATCAAGGAAATACCTGTAAAGACTGTGCCCATAGAAGATTCTATTGATGATATAGCCCTCAACTGGGAGGCAAACAAATCGGCACTAATTGAACTTGGATATGCCTTCAAGGTANCCAACTGCTTCGGCTCCAACGTCACTGTCAAGGAGATAATCAACAAACTCGCCAAAGCGTTCCATGTTGATATACCCGAAAACTACATCTACAAGAAATACAATGAAATGAAGGTAAGAAGCCGCAATAGCCGTACCTATTTCATTGACAGCCTTACCATGTCGTTAAACAGCTTCATGGCAAAGCAAGACGAGGAAGATTGACTCGTCAGACCGATGTCCACCACTATATCCAATACTGATTTTTGACCCGGAGAGGGTTGTTTATTCTTTTCATCTTTCATAGTTTTTAAGGGAAATGCCCTGCCGTCCGCGAAGGATAGCAGGGCATTGATTTTTTGTATAGTTACTTGTTGCGCAACAGGTGGCGTAGTCTGGGGTCTGCGGCGATGCGCTCAATCTCAGATTTTACGATGGTTTTCACATCGTGCTTGATTTTGTCATAGTTGCGTTGGATAGCTGCCTTCATTATGGACTTGTCGGAAGTATCGTCCTTGAAATCCGTAATCAGCGGAATAGGCTTATACGCCGCTGTTTCCTCCGCCACCCGCTTGTTGTCAACTACAATTTCAGCATGAAATATCTTCTGCCGAATACGCTCGTCAAAGTTGTCGCTGACAGCTCCGACAAACATTCCCTGTGTCAGAGTGGATATTTTGCTTGCCGGAATAAGGCTGTCCATCTGGGTGTTGATGGAATGACTTACATCGTTGCGGTTGATGCTCATTGACTGCCGCTGCTGGAGAACCTTTCCAAACCGTTCAGATAGAGTCTTAGCGGTTTCTCCCACGACCTGCCCGGAGAAGATATTTCCGACGGTGTTCATCACTACGGCTGCCTCCTTGTCGCCATAGTCGCGTTTGAGCTGGGAGAAGTCCTGAAAGCCGAGGCATACGGCTACCTTATTGCTTCGCGCAGTGGCAATTAGATTGTCTAAGCCCTTGAAATATATCGTGGGGAGCTCGTCAATTATGACACCTGACTTCAACATTCCCTTCTTATTTATCAGCTTCACAATTCTGGAATTGTAAAGTCCGAGTGCCGCTCCATAAATATTCTGACGGTCGGGATTGTTGCCGACACACAGGATTTTCGGTTCATCGGGATTGTTGATGTCGAGCGTGAAATCATCGCCGGTCATAATCCAGTACAACTGCGGTGAAATCATACGCGAAAGAGGTATTTTTGCCGAGGCAATCTNTCCGGCCAACTGTTCTGCCGCCCCTCCCTGCCATGCGTCTATGAACGGCGACAGGTAATTTTCCAGCTCTGGATATGATGTAAGGATCGGGAAAATCTTTTCATAAGGACAGCAAAGAAACTCAATCGCGTGGGGGAACGTGCAGTACCTGCCATTCTCATAAATCTTGAGATACCAGATTATTGCAGCGAACAGCACGATTGGCGACTCCACAAAGAAATCGCCCTGCTTCTGGATATCGGGTAAGGCGGGGGCATTGCTGCCCCTTTCTCCCCTAAGAACCGTACGTGAGAGTTTCCCCTCATACGGCTCAAGCAACTCAATATTTCTATTTGTTGTTAGAAATCGGCTCATACTTTCAACTGTTTCGTTTGTGTCGCTTATAACAGAGATTGTGTACAAGTTGCCTTACGATTGAACCGCCAACAGATATTTCGTTGACGTTCCATGCTTTCGTATGGTCTATTTCCTTGCCACAAAACGGACAAATCCGGTTCTGTCTGTTCCACAAATATAAGAGTGTCTTACGTCCTTTGAGTGATTCAAGCATTCTCTGCGCCTGTCGCTGATAGAAATAGNCATCACAGACAGNGTCAAAGGGNTTGGCATCGCCCTTTATTTGTTTGTAAGGCGTATAGTGTACGTCCGACAACCGTTTAAGGGTCAAGTAATTCTCTTTCCTGCTTTTTGACGCATATTTCCATGCGAAAGTCCNTTTCCTGNCACGGATTTCGTGCCAATATCTCTTAGCCACCCAAGGTCTCGTTTTCTTTGGATGACGTCTGAGTGCCCATTTCCATGTCATATTGAAAATGTGATTGTCGCAGTCATGAAAAGCATCGGTTGATGCTCCGTAACGGTAGTAGTTGCTCCAGCCTGTGNNTACAGGTTTGAGCATTCTAATCAGAGACTCTTGTCTACACATTTTGTGTCCCAATATGATGTCGGAAACTTTNGCTTTGAAACGTTTCCTTGCATCTTTGGATGGGGATGTGTACAATCGTTTGCCGAACTTTCTTATATTGAATCCGAGGAAGTCGAAGCCGTCATTTATATGAGTTATCTTTGTTTTCTCTTCGGAAAGGGTCAGACCCCTTTCTTTGAGGAACTCTATAACGACAGGTTTTACCTCGTTTTCAAGAAGTTCCTTGCTTAATCCTGTGATTACAAAGTCATCTGCGTAACGGATAAGGTTCACTTTGAAGTTGGTGGTCTTATAGTTACGGAAGATTTTCTTNAATCTTTCGGCGAGCAATGGTTGTAGTCCGTCAAGCGTCATGTTTGCAAGTGTCGGTGATATTATACCGCCTTGGGGAGTACCCTCTTCCGTCGGGAACAATTTACCATTGAACACCGCTCCACATTTGAGCCATTTTTTGAGTATCGCCTTATCCATTGGGATGTTGGCGAGTAACCATTCGTGACTTATGTGGTCGAAGCAGCCTTTTATATCACCCTCCAAAATCCATTGTGGAGAATGCCCACGGTTCAGCACCGTGTCGATTTGACGGATGGCATCCATTGTTCTACGCTTCTTTCGGAAACCATAGGAAAATCTGTCACCTGTCGTCTCGGCTATCGGTTCAAGAGCCATGAGATAAAGAGCCTGCATAGCGCGGTCTTTCATGGTCGGTATTCCCAACGGTCTGAGTTTGCCGTTCTTTTTCTTGATGTGTACTCTGCGGAGGGGCTGCGGTCTGTAGCCTCTGCGTTTGAGTTCACTGATTGCTTTGAATTTTCGCTTGGGAGAGTCCCAAAGCTGTTTGTCCACTCCAGACGTGTTCTTCCCTTTGTTGGAAGTAACCCTTTTTACGGCCAATGCCTTGGCGTAAAAAGAGTGAGTAAGCATCCATTGCAAGGCTTTCACCTTGTTATGTCTGCCTTCTTTCTGAGCCTTTACAATACGCGCTTGTAGCTTTCGGACAAAGGCTTCGCACTTGGGCCAGTCTATCCCGTCCCAAGTTGTCTGCCCCTTGTCAGTAGGCGCACACGTTTCTTTCGATTCGTTCATTTGCTTTCTACTTTAAGAAGTTCTAAAAGTTATCTTGTAAAGAGTTACCTTATACGGAAGTCTGCCCACTTTCGTGTCGGATGATGTGGCTCTCTGCCATACATGGCAATGAGGTCAATCCGTATCCGTCCCATTACAGGACGGCATTCGCTTTTTCCGTNATCTCATACCTGCACCCCGTTCGGCTCACCTTGCGGCTCGCTTACTCATGTTGCGTACAACCATCCGCGATAGCGTATTGACGAACTCCGAAAGAGAGTTGTATCTTTGTCAACAAAAAGAATCATGG
>NZ_CAJMXD010000114.1:0-7919 GCF_905219685.1 Barnesiella sp. CU968 | reverse complement strand
CGGCAAGCCACACACCCAACGNCCCCGACACTGTGAGCCCGATGATGTTGGAAACCGCAATCTGCTTTACATCCATCCGTTTCATCAGACGGTTGGTCTGCACAATGGCAAGACCGTTGAGGATGAAGGTGAGAAACATCACCTTCGAAAGAGGTATAAGCCTACGGTCTCCCTGAAAAATGTCGGCTATTAGGGGGGCGCAGAAGAAAAGGACGGCATATACCGCCACACTCACCGCAAGGTTGAACCAGAACACCGTGGAATAATCCCGCTCATCGGGATCCTTGCGCTGCAACAGCGCCGCCCCGAAACCGCTGTCTACAAACAGTATGGCGAAAGCCTGAAACACCAGCAACGCGCCCACAAGACCGAAATCCTCCGGAGTGAGGATATTGGCGAGCACCACGCCGACCACGGCATAGAGCAGCTGGGATGAAACGCGGTCTACCGCGTTCCATTTCAGCGTACTTGCCGTTTTCTGTTTGAGAATGCTTTCCTCCGCCACTGTTCAGGATTTTTTCATGTTGTACGGATGAGACCGGGGAATCACTCAAGAGGAAGAACCTTGCCCCCTCCCACTTTCTTTATTTCCGGATTACCCTTGTACTGGATTTTAGTGGTGCCGATGCCGCGCACGTCAAGCTTCTTCACCGGCCAGCAGGTAATGTCGCCTGTGCCGAGAATCGAGCACTTCACCGCCATCGCCTCCAGCCCTTCAGCCTCGATCAGTCCGGTGCCCACCATCTTGAAAGTCGCCTTGTCCGCCTTTCCGGTAAGTATTATCGTACCCTTGCCCGTAGCGAGATGCGCCTCGGCGTTTCCCGTCTGTATGTCTTCGGCTATGATGCGTCCGTTGCCGATCTGCTTTGCCGTGAACGCCGGCACGGCTATAGTGTTGCAGACTGTGGCGGTAAATTCAGAGGAATTCTCGATTTCAGTCAGATAATCCGAATATACATACAGCACAGGCAACGCGGGGTTGTTGACATCCTCCGTGTTCACCTGAATGCGGAGCTTCCCCTTGCTGTTGGTGAATATAAAGGCATTGGCGAACTCCTCCGCGCCGGTGAAGACAGCCATGCCGGTGGAGTCCGGCACAGAGCGGTAAACCACATTGACGTTGTCCGTAATCTTAATCTTGTCGAAACGACCCACATCCAGACGATATGTCCGTTCCTGAGCCAGAGCTGGCAGCACCGCCGCCAGCATCAACATAAAAGCTACTGTCTTTTTCATAATTTCCAAGTATAAGATGATTTTTCGACTATAAGAAACTGTTTAAATTTAAAAACTTCCTGACCATGCATCTGAAAAAATGTCATCAGGCTTCTTCCCGATTGCCGAAGAATGTTTCGGATATATGGTCGAGAAGACCGAACAGCTCCTTCTCCGTCTCCGCACGCAGCAGCTTAATGCGCGTTTCGCGGAAATTGGGAATACCCTTGAAGAGAGGCGTCGCGGCGAGATGACGGCGAATGTGCAGAATGCCGCGATACTCGTCGATGCGGTCGATGCTCTCGCGTATCTGCCGGCGCAATATGTCGAACTTCGCTGCATCGGAAAGAGGCTCGTATTTCCCCTTCTCAAGATACTGGCGGACTTCCCTGAATATCCATGGCGCGCCGATAGCCCCCCTGCCTATCATGATGCCGTCTACACCGAAGCGGTCGAAAGCCTCCGCCGCACCCTCCGCCGACGTTATGTCGCCGTTGCCTATCACCGGAATCTCCATGCGGGGGTCATTCTTCAGCTCGCCGATCAGCGACCAGTCCGCCTGTCCGGTATACATCTGCGAGCGTGTGCGCCCGTGCACTGTCAGCGCCTTTATGCCGCAGTCCTGCAGCCGCGGTCCCAGATCGGTGATGATTTTGTTCTCGCAATCCCAGCCGAGCCGCGTCTTCACCGTGACAGGAATATCGACGGCATCCACCACCCGGCGGGTTATCTCAAGCATCTTGGGTATGTCACGGAGCATCCCCGCTCCCGCGCCTTTCCCCGCCACCTTCTTCACCGGACACCCGAAATTGATGTCGAGGATGTCGGAGCGAGCCTGTTCCACGATCTTCGCCGCCTCGACCATAGCCTCCGGCTCGCGTCCGTAAATCTGTATTGCCACCGGGCGTTCGGCATCGTTGATGTCGAGTTTTCGCGTCGTTGACTTTATATCGCGGATAAGCGCTTCCGCCGACACGAACTCCGTATAGACCGAAGCCGCCCCCATTTCGCGACAGATCAGACGGAACGAAGGATCCGTCACATCCTCCATCGGGGCAAGCGACACCGGCTTGTCTCCAAGATCAACATTGGCTATTTTCATTTGTATGCTTATTCCGTTTTATTGATGTTGTCATAATAATATCCACCCTTTTTCAGCACTTGTCTGTCAGCTGTCCATGGAACAGCGTCATACGAGCGACAAAGTTGAGAGTCCTCCGGCAATTATCAGCTGCGCAGCCTCCTGCATCGCCTCGGGTGTCAGGGAACGTATGCGCTCCGCCGTATAATCTATATCGTGGATCTCTCCGTAATACATCAGGCTTTTAGCCAATGCCATAGCGCGGCTCTCCCGGTGCTCGCCGCTCATGATCAGCTGCCCGCAGTATTGGTCGCGGACACGAGCGAAAGCCCTCGGCGACAACGGAGACTGTGCAAGACGGTCCAGTTCGCCGGATATTATGGCGCGGCAACGCGCCACAGCATCCTTGTCACAGCCGTAATACACAAGCAGCACGCCCGTATCGCTCATCAGGGCGACATTGCTCTCGACGGTATACACCAGTCCGCGGCGGTCGCGCATCTCCATGTTCAGACGCGAGTTCATGCATGGTCCTCCCAGATAGTTGTTGAGCAGGAACAGAGCATGCCTGCGTGAATCGCCCCGACCGAAAAGGCGGCATCCTGTTATGCAGTTCGCCTGATGGCTTGACCGCACACGCGTCTCGTTGAAGACCTCCACCGCAGGCACAGCCTCGCGCAAGAGCGGTTCCGAATCAAACGTCATGTCACCGAAATACTTCTCCACAAGACGGATATTGCGTTCCGGATCGCCCGGATCGGCGCAGTATATCACCATATTCCGCGGCGTATAGTTAGCATCGATAAAACCGCGTCCGTCTGCCGATGACAATCCTCTCACACTCTCAGGTGTGCCCAATATGTTGTGGGCAAGACCCGAACCGGCATAAATCAATTCCTCAAACTCGTCATATACCGAGTCCGAAGGACTGTCGCGATAAGAATGGATCTCCTCCACGATCACCTCCTTCTCCTTTTCTATCTCATTTGCCGGGAAAGAGGCATTCTTCACAAGATCTGAGATAAGTTCGAAAGACCTCGCGGCATAACCTGCGGGAGCGTTGGTATAAATCATCGTCTCCTCCTTCGTGGTGTAGGCGTTAAGTTCTCCGCCGATGGTCTCCATGCGCCCTGCGATGTGGCAGCTTCGGCGATGGCGCGTGCCCTTGAATATGGTATGTTCCACAAAATGGGCAAGTCCCTCCCTGTCGGCAGACTCGTCACGACTGCCGGCATTGACCATCGCGCCGATATACGACACGTTGCCCTCTGCCTTGACAGCCACTACCCTCAGTCCGTTGGAAAGAGTGTGAATATGATATTTTTCACTATCCTTGACAATCATACTATATTACAATCATAAATAACCCGTCCGCCACAACACCGCGGACGCATTCAATCTGCAAAGATAACTAAAAAAACGCGGTTTTCCGCACCATGTCGCCATCGTATTAAAGAATTATTTCCGTAATTGGGAATTATTCACTAATTTTGCACCGCCTTACCGTATTTAGACAATGATAACAGGAACAGGTTTAGATAACAGGAACAGGTTTACAATTGAATTGAAATTTGAATTGAATAAAAACTATTTCTTTAGATAATGAAAGCATATGTATTTCCGGGCCAGGGTGCCCAGTTCGTAGGCATGGGCAAGGACCTCTACGACAACAATCCCGAAGCAAAGGAACTTTTTGAGAAAGCAAATGAAATTCTCGGCTTCCGCATCACCGACATGATGTTCGAGGGCACAGAAGATGACCTGAAACAGACTAAGGTAACTCAGCCTGCAATCTTCCTACACAGCGTATTGCTCGCCAAGAGCCTCGGTGACGAATTCAAGCCAGACATGGTCGCCGGCCATAGTCTTGGTGAGTTCTCGGCACTCGTCGCTGCCGGCGCACTCAGTTTCGAAGAGGGGCTAAAGCTCGTTTCGAAACGCGCCCACGCCATGCAGAAAGCATGCGAACTGCGTCCTTCGACAATGGCAGCCGTCCTCGCGCTTCCCGATGACAAGGTCGAGGCTCTCTGCGCTGAGATCGATGATATCGTGGCTCCAGCCAACTACAACTGTCCCGGACAGGTGGTAATCTCCGGAACAATGGAGGGTATCGACGCGGCTTGCGAGAAAATGCTTGCGGCAGGTGCGAAACGCGCCATGAAACTTAAAGTCGGAGGCGCTTTCCACAGCCCCCTCATGCAACCCGCCCAGGAGGAACTCGCCGAAGCTATCGCGGAGGCTGAGTTCAGCACTCCCGTATGTCCCGTTTACCAGAACGTTGACGGCAAGCCGCATACTGACCCCGAAGAAATAAAGGCAAACCTCATCAAGCAGCTCACAGCTCCCGTGCGCTGGACATATGACGTAGAGGCAATGATCGCCGATGGCGCCGATGAGTTCATCGAGCTGGGTCCCGGCGCAGTGCTCCAGGGTCTTGTAAAGAAAATCAACCGCGGAGTGGCGACTTCCGGCAAACAGTAATCAGAGACAATAATGAATATCGCGATAGTAGGAGCGAGCGGCGCCGTAGGACAGGAGTTCCTGCGCGTGCTTGACGAGCAGAATTTCCCCATCGACAACCTGCGGCTCTTCGGCTCGAAGAGAAGCGCAGGGCAGACCCGCGCCTTCAGAGGGAAAGAATACGTGATCGAGGAACTCACCCGTGATTCCGACTTCACAGGCACCGACATTGCCTTCACCTCTGCCGGAGCCGGCACATCAAAAGAATTTGCCGATGTCATCACGCGCCACGGCACACTGATGATCGACAACAGTTCGGCGTTCCGCATGGATGACGATGTGCCTCTGGTCGTGCCTGAAGTCAACGGCGAGGATGCTCTCAACCGTCCGCGCAACATCATCGGTAATCCCAACTGCACCACCATCCAGATGGTGGTGGCACTGAAGCCGATCGAGAACCTCAGCCATATACGCCGCGTGCGTGTCGCCACGTATCAGGCGGCAAGCGGCGCAGGCGCGGCAGCCATGGACGAGCTGAGACACCAGACAGCACAGCTGAGCCGTGGCGAGGAACCCACTGTGGAGAAATTCAAGTATCAGCTCGCGTATAACGTGATTCCCCATGTGGATGTTTTCACTGAAAACGACTACACCAAGGAGGAGATGAAAATGTTTAACGAGACCCGGAAGATCATGCATTCCGACATACGCGTATCTGCGACATGTGTCCGCGTGCCTGTTCTACGTGCCCACAGCGAGGCTATCTGGGTCGAGACAGAGACTCCGCTGACCACCGAAGAGGTTCGTCGCGCATTCGGACAGGCACCCGGTCTGGTTGTGATGGAAGAGAATGCAGAGGGAGAGAAATACTATCCCATGCCACTTTTCATCGCCGACAAGGATCCAGTGTATGTGGGACGCCTTCGCAAAGACCTCTGCGATGACTGCGGACTTAGTTTCTGGGTGGTAGGCGACCAGATCAAGAAAGGTGCGGCTCTCAACGCAGTACAGATAGCCCAGTGGCTTCTCGCCAACGACCCCCGCTTCAAGAACTGACCCCTCNAGACGCACAGATACAATGAAGGCGTGTCGCTCACCGCGACACGCCTTCATTGTATCTGTGCGTGATTGTCTCAGGCGCGTTTGCTGTCGCGGATGAGATAGATGATGAGGAGCGCGTATGCCACGCAACCCAGAATCTGAGTCAGCTGCTCGGAACCGGGGGTGGTGTATTCGAAACCGGCAAAGCGGGTGATTGCCGCGAAGACCCCGAAGAGGGCGCCGCCTGCGATGAGACCGGAGGAGATGAGTGTGCCACGGTCGCGGCGGGCATCGTTCACCTTCTTGTCTTTCGATGAATTGGATACGAAATATGAAACCGCACCACCGACAAGCATCGGTGTATTGAGCGACAACGGAATGAACATACCGAGGCAGAAAGCCAGTGCCGGCACGCCGAGCCAGTTGAGAATCAACGCCAGAATAGCACCTACCATATAAAGAATCCAAGGAGTCTCGCCACCCATCATGAGCGGTTCGATAACTTTCGCCATGGCGTTTGCNTGAGGTGCTACGAGAGCATTGTCACCGGTGAAACCGTAAACCTTGTTGAGCACGATGATCACACCGCCAACGGTCGCTGCCGAAACGAGAGTGCCGAGGAATTTCCATGTCTCCTGCTTTTTGGGCGTTGTGCCGAGCCAGTAACCGATCTTGAGGTCGGTGACAAATCCGCCAGCCATGGAAAGCGCGGTGCAGACCACACCTCCGATCACCATGGAAGCCACGATGCCCGAGGTGCCGCTGAGTCCGATTGAAACGAATATCGCCGAAGCAACGATAAGAGTCATGAGCGTCATGCCCGACACAGGATTGGAGCCTACGATAGCGATAGCGTTTGCCGCCACTGTGGTGAAGAGGAACGCGATGACCGTAACCACAAGCCACGCCACAAGCGCCTGCCAGAGAGTATGTATGACTCCCAGCCAGAAGAACACAAGCACCGCGATCAGAGCAAGCGCGATGAAGAAGACGACGTGCTTCATGGAGATGTCGAGCTGCCAGCGCACAGGCTTTTCGCCGCTCTTGGCTCCTCCCTTGAACTCACGTCCCGCCAGACCGACCGCCTGACGGATGATGGGCCATGATTTCACGATTCCTATCACTCCTGCCATTGCGATGCCGCCGATGCCGATCATGCGGGCGTAGTCTTTGAAGAGCGCGTCGGGCGACATTGCCTGAAACTCAGGGCTGCCGTAAGTGCCAAGCAGCGGTATGATGATCCACCACACGAATATCGAGCCGGCGAAAATCACAAAAGCGTATTTGAGACCTACGATATATCCGAGACCGAGAAGCGCGGCTCCGGTGTTGCAGCTGAGCACGAGTTTTGTCTTCTCCGCTATTGTCTGTCCCCATGCCGACGCTGTTGAGGTGACGGTTTCCGCCCACCATCCGAACGTGGCGACGATGTAGTCGTAGATACCGCCGATAAGGGAGGCGATGACAAGAGTCTTTGCCTGACCTCCGCTTTCGGCGCCCGCCGACTGCTGACCCGAAACGAGCACCTGCGTGGTTGCCGTCGCCTCCGGGAAGGGATACTTGCCGTGCATATCCTTCACGAAATATTTACGGAAGGGTATGAAGAAGAGAATGCCCAGAATTCCGCCCAACAGCGAACTGAGGAATATCTGATAGAATTCCACCATGATGTCGGGATAGGTAGCCTGAAGGATAAACAGAGCCGGAAGGGTGAATATGGCGCCTGCCACTATCACTCCCGAACAAGAGCCTATCGACTGGATGATCACATTCTGCCCGAGGGAATTTTTCTTCTTCAGAGCGTTGCTGAGACCCACCGCGATAATGGCGATAGGAATGGCGGCCTCAAACACCTGCCCTACTTTCAGTCCGAGATAAGCTGCCGCCGCACTGAACACAACAGCCATCAACAGACCCATACCCACGGAATAGGGAGTCACCTCCTTCTGGTCGTGAGCTGGTTTCATCACCGGAACGTACTGTTCGTCTTTCGCAAGCTCGCGGAAGGCGTTTTCCGGCAGTCCGGTGTCGGTGGTGTAGACTTCTTCGTTTTCTTTCATAAAATATCTGTCAGGTTAAATAAGTAAGTATTGAAAATTAGTTTATAATAAGTATTTATAAT
>NZ_CAJMXD010000113.1:0-7945 GCF_905219685.1 Barnesiella sp. CU968 | reverse complement strand
TTACTCTCAAAGGTGACAGTTTTCCCGGTCAATCTTTCTGGGAAGACCGCCCGAAGCCTCTTTGACCTCGAAATCATTCCATTCTATATCGTTGAGCCTTGCGAGCAGTTCTTCTTTTGTCATTTTTGCGCGTATTAGACTGCAACGTTACTAATTTTTCGGCGATTCTTTTTACAATAGGTAGCCGAGAGCCACGGCTCAACTGTATATGAAGAAGAACTTCAATACATATATTGAAAGCCCGGCGGTGGACTATCTGCGTAATCTATGCTTGCGCGAGGGCGTATTACGCCACTATGACAGATATGTAGATTTGCACTGCAAGACGGCACAGCAGCGTTATAATGACCTTATTTCCAAACATCCCGACCTGTTTTCACTATTTCCGCTCAAAGACATAGCCTCGTTTCTGAATATAACTCAGACACATCTGAGCCGTCTGCGAAAAAATACTTAGACGCTATTGTCACTTTTCAACAAATGTTGAAGTCTATAATACGGCAACTTGTTAACTTTGCATCGTGAAATCGTAAGCATCAACTCTATGAAATCAATAATTATCACAATATCGGCTTTGTCTTGCGCTCTATCAGCTATGGCGCAGACAGAAACTGCGGATTCAATCCCGGCTCAGAAACTGCAAGAAGTTGTAATACAGGCTCCAAAGGTAATCCGCAAGGCAGATATGGATGTTTATCATCCCTCTAAAAGTGCCGTTGAACATTCTCAGAATGGCTTGCAGTTGCTAAACAATCTTATGATTCCGACCCTTACCGTCAGTGACGCACTCGGCACTATTCAAGCTGTCGGCCAGTCGGTACAAGTACGCATCAACGGTCGCGAATCATCAATCGAACAGGTGCGTACCCTTCTGCCCGAAACCATCAAACGTGTGGAATGGATAGACAACCCCGGCCTTCGCTACGGCGGAGCAAACTATGTGTTAAATTTCATCGTCTCCAATCCGACGGTCGGTGGCTCGCTGATGGCACAGGCTCGCCCGGCTCTCAACCAGGCTTGGGGCTTCTATATGGCGGATGCAAAATTCAATACCGGGCGATCGCAGTGGGAAGTTGGCGGCAACTTCAAGCTTACCAACAAGGTGAAGACTCATCGCGATTACACGGAGACTTTCACATATCCCGACGGCTCGACCTTGACCCGAGATGAGACCTCGCGCGGCGGAACGATGGATAATTCATTTGCCAATGCCTGGGCCTCATATAGCTACATCAAGCCAGACACAACTGTGTTTATGGCGGAGTTCGGCCTGTTCCAAAAGCTCACAGACAAATTTCTATATAATGGACTTTTATCGCTGAGCGACGGCTCAGACGATATACTCCTGACCGACTCCCATGGCGATAAAGGAGGAACCCCCTCTTTATCGTTATACTGGCAGCAGAATTTCGCTCGTAAGCAGATGCTTATCGTCAACTTCAACAGCTCATTCTATTTCGGGCGATCGTACTCCAACTATCTTGAACAATTGCCGGACGCCCGGAATCCTTGGGACTATGTTACTTCTATCAACACTGAAATCAAAGACCACAATCAAGCCTACGCAATAGAAGCTGATTACGTTAAGAATTGGACAAACGGACGCTTCACCGCCGGAGCATCCTACACTGCCAATAGAAACCGTTCACGCTATGACAATCTTGACGGAAGGATATTCCATCAGCGTCAGGACAAGGTCTATCTCTTTGCAGAATATTTTCATCGTTTCGGCAAATGGACTGCAACTGCCGGAATGGGTGTCCAGTATACCAATTTTCTTTTCAAGGAAACCGATCAAGGCACTCACACATGGAGTCCGCGTCCGCAGGCCACGATCACATATTCGCTGAATCAGAATCACAATTTCCGGCTGAACTTTACATCGTGGCAGTCCACACCGTCGCTAGCCGAAACCAACATCGTGCCGCAGCAGCTCGACGGCTTTCAGTGGCGCGTGGGCAATCAGAATCTGAAAACCGCCAACTCCTATATGCTCACTTTCCGCTACGGCTTCAACGTGCCTCGTGTCAGCGGTTCGTTCGGCGTCCGCGCCTTCACCTCGCCCAACGCCATCACTCCGCTTCTGCAGTGGGAGGGTGACAAACTAATCACCACATACGAGAACAGCTGCGGACTGCAGAACCTCTCGTTCTTTCTTGCACCCCAAATTGAAATAATCCCGAAATGGCTCATGTTAAGCGGATACGTTCAGTTCCGCATGGAGCACATGCGTGGCACCGGCTACACACATCGCAGCAACGCATGGAGCGGCAACGCCAATATACAACTTATGCACTGGGGCTTCGTGCTCAGCGGTCAGTACGTGAGGGCACAGCGCGACCTATGGGGTGAGAAAATCAGTTGGGGCGAAAACCTGAACATTATTGACCTCAGTTACAACTGGAAATCATGGCAGTTCTCGGCAGGTGTCATCATGCCTTTTGGCAAATACGACCAAGGCAGTAAGTCGCTAAGCAAGTGGAATCGAAACGAGCAACACATGCGCCTTGATATGCGTATGCCATACATCAGCGTATCATACAACCTGCAATGGGGTCGTCAGAAACGTGGAGCGCAGAAACTCATGGAAGTTGATGCCAACGCTGACCGCTCGACAGCAGGAGGAAGATGAACAGCAGCAAATTATTCATAGCGCATTGTTTCGGCGGGGGAGATTTTTGCTGCGAAGCAGGAGGGGAGGATTAGGCAGAGGTAGATGACAAAGACTGTGGCTGCGTTCAGGATGAGGATTGCCTGCCAGCTGATTTCAACAGGTACGAAATCAATGTAGTATGAATCAGGATCGAGAGGAAGGAAATGCCATCTGTCTTGAGCCCAGAGCAACGCCAGCATAAGGGCGTTGCCAATTACAATTCCGGTCAGGGCTATTCGTATCGCCATGTATATGAATATGCTTCTTACTTTTTTTACAGTAGCCCCGAGTGTGCGTATCAGTCCGATGAAACTCTTCTTGTCGAGAATGATGATGAGCATTCCTGATATGAGTGTGGCGCATGCGACGATTGTCATCAACACCAGAATCACTATAACATTCGTGTCAAGCAACGAGAGCCATCTTAAATATCCGGCACCCTGATTGAGTGCGTTGTCAACGCGGTAGTATTTATAAACAAGTCCTGAAGCGAGGGCCTCGTTCAATACTGCAGCGAGATGCTCGGCGTTTTGCTGTAGATTGTCGAAATCATCGGTAGTTATCGAAACCGAAGTGCCCTGGGTTCCGGATACTTCGCCGAGATTCTGAATCAGCGGAAGGCTGCCGTATACAAAAACATTGTCGTATGTGTCGAAGTGAGAATTGTATATGGCTGCGATTTCGAGTCGGCGTACTCTGATCGAGCCTGACATGAAGTATGTGTCGATCTTGTCTCCCGCCTTAAGGCGCAGCTGATCGGCAGCTTTGCGTGAAATCACTATCTTCATGTCGTTTCCCTCTTTGGAGAAGTCCGGCAGACTTCCCTCCTCGATGTTTGACGAAAGGAATTTCCTGAGTGCCTCTCCCTCCATGCTTTTGAGGTATATACCCTTGAAATCATCCGCTGTCTTGAGGATTGCCGGAATCGATGCCTCCAGAGAATAACTTGTGATAAAATCCTGTGAATCGAGGAGTGCTCGCAATGTGGGGGTGAGTGTTATAAGATTGGAGTCTTCCGGACCTGCGGGCACGGCATACAGGGTGATGTGTGAGTTAAACCCTATTACCTTGTCGCGGATTTCCCGCTTGAATCCCAATACAATGGCAATGGCGGCGAGCATCACCGCCACAGAAAGCGCCACGGCGGCGACTGCCACACGTATTGCGGGAGAACTGTGTCTTCCTCCCGATGCAAGAGAGAGTCTTTTAGCAAGATAGAGGGGATAACTCATGGCTTTCAGAACACAAACTGCAGGCGCGCCTGGATTATATTGACACCACGTCGCTCGCATACCGAAGAATTGCGCACATCAGTGTAGGAATAACGCAGGCGGGCTATCATATATTTATTGATGTAATAGTTCAGGGTAAGGTTCCAGTCGTTGGATATTCCGCCATCGATTCCCGCGGCATGACTGTCTGCATTCGTATAGTCATATCCGGCAACAAGCTCCAATGTCTTCGGCGATGGGAGGGCAAGGGCGCCTTCCGCTTCGGAGTATCTGTATTTGTTGTCGCCGAAAAGGAGACATCTCACCATTCCAAAAGTGCCGACGGCGTGATATGAGGGGATGCCATTGTGTCTGGGCACTTTCATGTAATAGAATTGCGATTCGAGCGCGAACCGGTCTTTGGAAAGGGTCAGTTCAGGGGAGAGTTTCCAGTCTCCCACCGCATCTGTCACATCCGCCTCCAGCATAGGCACCTTGCTGACCGTAGTGGGGAAAGACACCGAGAATGTGCGGAATCCGGCGGAAGCCTCCTCGTCGCCCGCATCGTTGATCAGACGGGTGTGTGATGCTGTCTCGTAAGACACCGATCCCCCGACATGTAGTATGGAACCGGGCTCGGTGTACGGATGCCACACGCCGCGCACCGAGCCGCCGACACTTACCTTCCCCTGCTCCGTGGCGTTGAGAGTCAGCGAACGACCGCCGACAAAAGCTGTAGCGCTCAGGAAATAAGAAGGATTGTAGCGGGTGTAGCCGAAACCGATCTTACCTGTCATCGTGCGGAAGAACGATTCCGAGATCTGCGGAAGCATGCCCGGCTTGTATGATGCCGAGCCACCGCCGCGTATGCCGAACTGAGGAATGAAATATCCGAGGCGCAGGTAATCCTTATCGCCAAGACCACGCTGTATATAGACATCCTTCATTCCTATTTTTCCATAGGAATAGCCGATTTCCACGCGAGCCATCCATTTCTGGTATTGCGCCCTTACTCCCGCCCTTATTTCAGGCAGAGCCGCGCCATCGCTGAAACCATCTTTCGAGGGGAGGTAAAATGCGCCGTCAACGTGTATGCGCCCTATAGGTGTTACGGTAATCTTATCCTGTGCCGAGACGGAGAATAGAGTAGAAAAGGAAGCGAGCAACAACAAGCATGCTAATTTGTGTGATTTTTTCATTGCTTAATTACTTATTGATGCATCTGCATTTTGCAGACGCGAAATAGGTGTTTTTAAACAGTTTTATAAATTGCGACAAAGTTAAGAAAAAATTTGGAGGAAAATTCAACAAATAGTAAATTTGCAGTTGAACTTCTCCAAACTTATCATTTTCTTAACAAAACGGTATGGTCCGGTTGAAGTGGAAACAAGGAATACTAACTTAAAGCTAAATACACATGGAACAAGAGTGTCAGAAGACGTGTCTGCATGACCGTCACGTTGCCTTGGGGGCATTGATGTCGCCCTTCGCCGGGTTCGATATGCCTATCCAGTATGCGGGCATCACCGAAGAGCATAACGCAGTGCGCCAGCACGTGGGAGTGTTTGACGTGAGCCATATGGGGGAGGTGCGCGTAAGCGGTCCCGACGCATATAAATTCGTCAGCCATATTTTTGTAAACGACGTGACCGGTGCTCCCGACGGTCAGATTTTCTACGGCATGATGTGCTATGAGAACGGCGGCACAGTCGATGACCTTCTTGTGTATAAGGTTAACGACGAGGAATATTTCCTTGTGATCAACGCCTCCAATATAGACAAGGACGTTGCGTGGATTCTTCAGAACGCAGAGGGATTCGATGTCAGAATCGAGGATCAGAGTCCTTATTACGGAGAAGTGGCGGTACAGGGTCCCGAGGCAGAGGCAGCCATGGAGAATATTCTCGGCATTACTGTAAAGGATATCGCATTCTACAATTTCAAGACAATGAATGTGGACGGCGAAGAGATCATAGTGAGCCGCACAGGATATACCGGAGAGGATGGTTTCGAGGTCTACGGCAGTCATGATTTCACTCGCAAAGTCTGGGATAAGCTCATGAAAGGGGGAGTGCAGCCTTGCGGACTGGGATGTCGCGACACCCTCCGTTTCGAGGTGGGCCTTCCACTTTATGGCGACGAACTGAGTGCTGACATAACTCCGATCGAGGCAAGCCTCAGTATGTTCGTGAAGCTTGACAAACCTGAATTTATCGGCAAGGAGGCGCTTGCTGCTCAGAAAGCCGAGGGTGTGAAACGTCGCATCGTGGGTCTTGAGCTTGAGGGGAATGCGATTCCGCGTCACGGATATCCTGTGGAGGTAAACGGCGAGCAGGTAGGAGAGATCACCACCGGCTACCGCTCCATCTCCACCGGCAAAAGCGTGGCAATGGCTATGGTCAACAAACCCTATGACAAGCTGGGAACCGAAGTGGAGGTCAGAATCCGCAAAAAGACCTTCCCCGCGAAAGTGGTCAAGAAACGCTTTTACGATAAAAACTATAAGAAATAAGCAAGTATTCAAATTTTAACGATAGCTAAAGATATGAGCAAAGTAATTGAAGGTCTGCTTTATGCAGAATCACACGAGTGGGTAAAGATCGAAGGCGACATCGCTACAATCGGTATCAGCGACTATGCGCAGCATGCGCTCGGCAACATCGTATATGTAGACATGCCTGAGGTCGGAGACGAAGTGACGGCAGGTGAGGATTTCGGTGCCGTAGAGTCTGTAAAGGCAGCCAGCGACCTTATCAGTCCGGTGTCGGGCGAGGTTGTGGAGATTAACGAGGAACTCGAAGACGCTCCCGAGGCTATCAATGCCGACGCTTTCGCAAACTGGATTATCAAAGTGAAGATTTCCGATTCTTCGGAGGCAGAGAATCTTCTTGATGCAGCCGCTTACGCAAAACTTTGTGAAAATGAGTAACAGATTCATCCCCCACACCGAGGAAGACATCCGCGTGATGCTTGACCGTATCGGTGTGCAGAGCGTCGATGATCTCTATGACGACATACCTGCCGAAGTGATCTTCAAGGAGGATTATGATATTCCTTCGGCAATGTCGGAGATGGAGCTTCGTCGCCATTTCAGTGAACTCGGCGCAAAGAACCGCACTCTCAAGGTGTTTGCCGGAGGCGGTGTCTATGACCACTATTCACCCTCAGTGATCTCCCATCTGCTCTCACGCAGCGAATTTTATACGGCATACACTCCCTATCAGCCGGAAATCTCGCAGGGCACGCTCCAGTATATTTTCGAATACCAGAGCATGATCAGCGAACTTACAGGCATGGAGTCCACTAACGCCTCCATGTATGACGGCGCGACTGCCGCCGCCGAGGTGATGTTCATGATGGTGGCGTCTGTCCGCAAGAAGAACAGAGTGCTTCTTTCAGCCACGCTTCCGGAAAATGTTCTTGAGGTGGTACGTACATATGCCGGCTTCCATGGCGTGGATCTCACGCTTGTTCCCGAGAAGGAGGGTGTTACCGATCTCGAGGCAATGAAAGTCGAACTGCGTGCCGGAGACGTTGCCGGAGTGCTTCTTCCATGTCCCAACCGTTACGGGATAGTAGAAGACTTCACGGGTTTTGCTGATGCCGTGCATGAGGTCAAGGGCATGATGGCAGTCTATGCCGATCCTTCGGCGCTGGCGGTTCTCAGAACACCTGCCGAGTGGGGTGCAGATGTAGCCTGCGGCGATGGTCAGACACTCGGAATGCCGATGCAGTTCGGCGGTCCCTACCTCGGCTTTATCTCCTGCAAGAGCCATATGTTGCGCAAAATGCCCGGACGTGTCGTGGGCGCGACCACGGATGGGTCGGGTAAGCGTTGCTATGTACTTACTCTTCAGGCACGCGAGCAGCACATACGCCGCGAGAAAGCTACAAGCAATATCTGCTCCAACCAGAGCCTGATGGCATTGTATGCCACCATATATCTCTCACTTATGGGTCATAAAGGTCTTGTGGAGGTAAACAGACTTTCTGCCGACGGCGCGCATTATCTTCACGACAAGCTCGTGGCAAGCGGCAAGTTCACACCGGCATTCGACAAACCTTTCCTTAAGGAATTCAC
>NZ_CAJMXD010000112.1:0-8026 GCF_905219685.1 Barnesiella sp. CU968 | reverse complement strand
AAACTGAATTTTGACTCGCCTAAAAATGTTTTCTTCCGTCAAATCGCTAATTTTGCACTTGCCAGTTGAGAGTAGGGAACCTGTATCAGACGCATATTATCAGAGTATAGGAAAGGGGGAGTACCGATATTGGACTCCTTGATTGAAACAGTTCATAAGATTGCAAATTTCCCTTTTTATCCGAGAAAATTGGATGAAAAGGGAATATTTATGACTTGCCAGAGTGAATATGTCATGATTATTTATTAACTTTGCGTGTAAAAGTGTCCGTAAAGAAGCGGCAATAAAAACACAGATAATAAATTTTCCATAAGTCATGGCAAAAGAACTAAAGAATTTCACAAAACGATCAGATAATTACTCACAGTGGTATAACGAACTGGTGGTAAAAGCCGATCTTGCCGAGCAGTCGGCAGTAAGGGGATGTATGGTAATCAAACCATACGGATACGCCATTTGGGAGAAAATGCAGCAGCAGCTTGACAGGATGTTCAAGGAGACTGGTGTGCAGAACGCTTATTTCCCATTGCTTATCCCTAAATCGTTTTTGTGCAGAGAGGCAGAGCATGTAGAGGGCTTTGCCAAGGAATGTGCTGTTGTGACACATTATAGACTCAAGAACGATCCTAACGGTAATGGTGTCATTGTCGATCCTTCCGCACGCCTTGAAGAGGAACTTATAGTTCGCCCGACATCGGAAACAATAATCTGGGGAACATACAAGAACTGGATTCACAGCTATCGTGATCTCCCTTTGTTGTGTAACCAATGGGCGAATGTGATGCGTTGGGAGATGCGCACACGTATGTTCCTGCGTACCGCTGAATTCCTTTGGCAAGAAGGGCACTGCGCTCACGCAACGTCTGAAGAGTCTGAAAACCGCACTGTGCAGATGATTAATCTTTATGCTCAGTTTGCAAGAGATTACATGGCTATGCCTGTAATTATCGGAGTGAAGACAGCCAACGAAAGATTTGCTGGCGCATTGAATACCTATACAATCGAGGCAATGATGCAGGACGGCAAGGCGTTGCAGGCAGGCACAAGTCATAACCTCGGTCAGAATTTTGCAAAAGCGTTCGATGTGACATTTGTAAACAAGGAAAATAAACCCGAATATGTATGGGCGAATTCATGGGGAGTGTCCACTCGTCTGATGGGTGCATTGATTATGACTCATTCTGATGACAACGGTCTCGTTCTTCCGCCGCATCTTGCTCCTATACAAGTGGTTATTGTGCCTATCTACAAGAATGAAGAGCAACTTGCCGAAATATCCGCAAGGATAACTCCTGTAATAGAGGAACTCAAAGGCATGGGTATCAGCGTTAAGTATGACGATGCTGAAAACAAGCGTCCCGGCTTCAAATTTGCAGATTACGAGGTCAAGGGTGTGCCGGTTCGTCTTGCTATCGGAGCCCGCGATATTGAGAACGGAACTGTAGAGGTGATGCGTCGTGACACACTTGAAAAACATATGGCACCGCTTGAGGGTATAGCTGCATATGTAAAGGATATGCTTGAAGATATACAGACAAACATCTTCCGTAAGGCTCTTGAATATCGCGATTCGATGATTCGCAAGGTAGATACTTACGAAGAATTCAAGACCGAGATAGAGAAAGGCGGCTTCATTCTCGCGCATTGGGACGGCACTACAGAGACAGAAGAGAGAATCAAGGAGGAGACGAAAGCTACAATCAGATGCATTCCGTTGGATGGTGACAAGACTCCGGGAGAATGTATGGTAACAGGCAAACCCTCCGCGCAGCGTGTAATTTTCGCAAGGTCTTATTGATTGCGATAAATTTTAAAGATATGGATTTAAAAGGTATCGCAGGTTGCTCCATTGTAACCTTAGCTTTGGCTGGGAGTCTAAATGCTTCGGCTTTGACAATAGAAGATTATATAGCCCCTGGCAAAAATTCTCCTGTTGCCATAAAGGAGATGAGACCGCTTTCCGATGGTCTCACCTATGCGGCAATAAGTGAGGACGGACGCTCCATTGATATTTTCGAATACAAGACAGGGAAGAAAATAGGCACACTTTTCAGCATTGACGGAATAAAGGGTGATCTGAAAATCGACTCATTCGACGGTTATCAGGTAAGCGACAACGGGAAAAAGATTCTTCTATGGAACAATGTCGACAAAATATACAGACATTCATTCACTGCCCAGTATTTTGTTTACGATGTAATGCGATCCACACTCAAACGCGTTTCGGAATCGGGAGCGCAGAGAGGAGCGGTTTTGTCGCACGATGGAAGAATGGTAGCTTACGTACGTGACAACAATATCTTTATATCCAATCTTGATTACGGCACAGACAAACCGATAACCAGCGATGGTGAAATAAACCGCATTATCAACGGGGTGTCAGACTGGAGTTACGAGGAAGAGTTCGGAGTGGTGAATACAATCCGCTGGAGCGGAGATGACACATCGCTCGCCTACATGCGTTTCGATGAGTCGGAGGTTCCAACTTATACTTTCGACAACTATAAGAGTTTCTGCGACAGCAATCCTTTGTCGGATGTATATCCCTCTCAATACACATATAAATATCCTCTTGCTGGATATCCCAACGTCAAGGTGGATGTAAAAGTCTATAATATAGACAACCGCACCACAAAAACCATGGATATTCCGGTCGAATCATATATCCCCTCGATTGAATATGACGGAAGCGGAAGCAATCTTATGGTCATGACTTTGAACAGAGACCAGAATCATCTGTGTCTTTACAAGGTTAATCCCGGTTCTACAGTCGCCACCATGCTGCTTGAGGAGAGAAGCAACGCATGGCTCAGTCCATCCATATACCAGATGGTGAGCTATGGTAAGTCATCTTTTGTAATCGGAAGCGAACGTTCCGGCTATTGTCATCTGTATGAGTATGATTACAACGGAAATATGTTGCGTCAGCTATCTAAAGGAGATTGGAATGTAACGCAGTATTACGGAAAATCAGCCAAGACAGGTTGTCATTATGCTCAAGCTACAGTAAGAGGTGCGATTAACAGAAATGTAATCCGAATCGATGCCAAAGGTGTCGTGTCAGCGATGAACAATGTAGATGGCTTTGAGTCTGCATCTTTCAGCTCAAACATGGATTATTATGTGAGAACTTACAGTAATGCACTGACTCCAACGACATACAGTGTGTGCGATTCAAGTGGTGCGGTTATAAAAGAACTTGAGAACAATGCTGCTTATGCTGCAAAATATGCATCCGCTCCGAAAAAAGAATTTCTTACCGTAAAGAATGCGAATGGCGAAGAGATGAATGCATATATCATCAAGCCCGCTGATTTTGACGGTTNAAAAAGATATCCGCTCCTTATGACGCAGTATAACGGTCCTGACTCTCAAGAGGTGGCAAACCGCTGGAAAATGGAGGGTGTCTATTATCTTGCATCGACAGGTTACGTGGTAGCGGCAGTAGACGGGCGAGGCACAGGTTATCGTTCACGGGAATGGGCAAATTCCGTATATCGCCATCTTGGTGAATATGAAGCGCAGGATCAGATTGCCGCTGCGAGATATTTCGCATCTCTGCCATATGTTGATGCTGCCCGTGTAGGATGTTTCGGCTGGAGCTACGGCGGTTATATGACACTTATGGAACTTTCGTCGGCAAACTCTCCCTTCAAAGCAGGAGTGGCTATGGCCCCGGTTACAGACTGGAGGTATTACGATTCGATATACACAGAACGGTATATGAGCACACCTCAGCAGAATGAAGGAGGATATGCCTCGTCATCGGCACTGAACCATACCTCCGGAATGAACGCCAGACTATTGATCATGTCAGGCACAAGCGATGACAACGTTCACTTCTACAACACTCTTAAGTATACATCCAAGTTGAATTATGAGGGAAAGGTTTTCGACATGATGGCACTTGCCGGATTTGAGCATAGCCTTGGAATGTGTAACGCCAGAGTAATGTTGTTCAGAAAAATCGAGGACTTCCTTAAAACGTATCTTAAATAAGCGTTTTGAACAGTGGGTCTGTACGANTCCATATAATTATTATAGAGAATGCAGGATTTAGGTAAAGTCAGCAGTTTGCAATTGTATACCTTCTGGAAGAATCTTTCAGTTGGTCTGCTTACTGTTGTCGGAGTCCTCGCATTCTCCATCTTACTTCCGTTTTATTTCTCTCCAATAGTCGCGTTGATTGCTGCGGCGTTCCTGTATACAGTATTATACAACAATAAAATCAGCAAGCACCCGTCATGCATGGTGGTTTCTTATTCGATTTTTTTCTGTCTGATAGCTTATTCGTTTGTAAGTATTGTTGTAAATATATTGTATATATGGGGATTTATATGGCTTCCTCCTGAATTTACATTTTTCTCATATCCTTACATACCATCTTTGATGCTGTGTCCGATATGTTTCCTTACAATGGTTGTCATTTATGCGAGAGGAAGGAGATTGAGCATATGCGTTGACTGTAAGCTTCATTACGGCGATTCACGTGAAAGAGGAAAAATCGGAGGCATACTTGAATATGAGTCACGTCTTCAACTCAGGAATCTTCTGATATTGTTCGGAGTTCTGACTATTATAGTCTGGGGATATTATAAGTTTTTCTACATTGACACTGATGTCAACGGAAGAGACTGGTATGTGTTCATGTGGCTGACGATAATAGTATTTGTGCTCGATGAGTTCTATTTCATTTTCAGGTATTACAATCTTTATCTCGACATGCGCGAGATTAATGAGATTGTAACGCAGGAAGAACTTCGCGACATGACTGCCAAGACTTACATACGATATTATGTGATATGTAAGGAATATGTCTATATGAACATCAAGACTGCGGATCCCAAGATAACGTTCAGACCGGTAATTGACACTCCCTTTTTTACGAAACGTTCTGTAAACGGTATAACTATTCCCGAAGTGACAAATATCATCAGAAGGATGACCGGTATCAATAATGGAGATCTACGTTTCTTTTTCGGACGTAAGATGATGGATATGGAGCGTAATTCCATGTTGAGATACTTTTATTTTCTTGAAGGGAAACCGGAGGATTATCCGGAACTGAATGTTGACGGCGAGTGGATGGCTTTTAAAGATCTGAAAAGGATTTATTCATACAATCCCGACAAGCTTGCGACGATATGCGTGTCGGATATAACAAGGCTTGCGACAATAATGCTTACATACAAATTGTTTGACGAGAGAGGATTCCGTAAAAATAAACTGAAATCTTATCGTCCTACATTTACGTTGAAGGAAGTTAAGGAATCGCATCTTGATTTTCAAGATGATAAATGGATAAGGATTTCGATGTTTAATTCAGACACACCGATGTATCGGGTAAAGAGATGGTTCCGGAACATGACATCGGGCAGTGACAACAAGAAAGCCAATCAATGGAATTAGATGCAGTTGCAGTTGTAGGACCTACGGCAAGCGGCAAGACAAGACGCGCTGTGGCAATCGCACGTATGTCGGGCGGCGAGATAATATCGGCAGACTCCCGGCAGCTATACAAAGGGATGACTATTGGCACAGGTAAAGACCTCTGTGAATATGGAGATATCCCGTATCATCTTATTGATATTGCCGAAGCGGGGGAGAAGTTTAACCTGCACCGCTATCTTGCCGCATTCCGCACGGCATTGGACCAAATAAAACATCGGGGAAAATTAGCCGTAGTCTGCGGCGGTACGGGCATGTATGTGGAAAATGCCCTTAACGGAATCAGAATGCCGGAAGTTCCTGAGAACAGGCTTTTACGAGATTCTTTGGCAACCAAAAATATTATTGAACTCGAATCAATTCTAAGGACATACAAACAATTGCATAACAAGACTGATGTTGACAATTGCAAGCGTGCGATACGAGCGATTGAAATTGAGGAGTATTACCGCAACCATCCTGAAGAGGCGGCATTGACAAGGAAAGCAGAAGCTAAACCTCTTAATGCATTGGTTATAGGAATCGACATACCCCGAGAAGAGCGCAGACAGAAAATCACACAGCGACTTGAAGCCCGCATTAATGAGGGAATGATAGAGGAAGTCAAAGGATTGCTTGACCGCGGAATATCAGCAGACGATCTTATATATTACGGTCTGGAATATAAGTTTGTGACATTATATGTGACCGGGAAGTCAACATATAAAGAAATGTTCACTAATCTTGAAACAGCAATCCACCAATTTGCCAAACGTCAGATGACGTGGTTTCGCGGCATGGAAAAAAGAGGAATCAAAATCAACTGGATTCCATGGGATATGGCAGATGACGAATTTGAATCTGAAGTAAGAAAATTAATGGAGCAGTCAAGAGAGCAGTGACTATGGATAATGTCTTGCTACGTAAAAAATTTCCTTAACGGATAGTTTTAGAACGAGGTGACAATATTCTGTCGCCTATATCTTTAGCGACCTGTGACCGTAAACGCATAATGGCGTTCATTTCCATCATCAGTTTACTTTCTTCTTCTGTATCTCCCTTTCCGGAGATTTCGTGAAAGCGGGAGAACAGCTCTTTAAGCCGAAGATTCAGCAATTCGTTTTTCCATTCTGTCATTGCTCTGGGCACCAGCTGGCTCAGGCGATCCTCGTCACGTTCAACATAATTGTTGTCGCGCATATATATATGACTTAGCTGATGCCGTTCACGGATAAGTTCGGTGACCACATGTCTTACTTCTCCGTCCTCATGGCTTGCGAGCTGTCTGCCGGGATAATCTTTTGAGAACTCAATCAGATCTTCTGCCCGTTTTGATTCCAGTTCGTTTTCAAGTTTTTTTTCAGCCCTTTCAATTTCAATTACAGACAAATCCGAGGCTGCTATCTTCTCTATGCCTTCCTTACGTTGTCGGTCTAAGGATTCATCAAGTTTCTGAGAGAAATGTTCGTATGCAACCGCATATTCTTCCTTCATATCTTTAAGAAGACGGAATATCCTGTCAAATATATTGACCGAGAAAGACTGGTTGTCTGCTTCAAGCTCTTCTGATACAAAATCAAGGACAGAAACAGATGTCTCGGAGTTGTCATCATTGACAATTGTGCAGAGCTCCAGAAAGCCATATTTCAGGCAGTATTCTATTACAACTTTCTCCAAAGGCAACATAGGTGATGAGTATGCTATCTTTGAGAGTGGTTTTAAAGGTTGTGTGTTTTCTGAAATACCGGCAGGCATATTTCCTCCATTACCGGAAGGGTGTGCCGGATTTGCAGTCTGTGCGGATTCAGACGTTATGGGAAATTCACGCTTGATACGGTCTTGTTTCCATTTCTCAACCAATGTCCCTCTTACTCTTGCCACCGATTTTGCGATTGTGTCTTCCTGAATGCCAAGAATTGATGCGCATTCCTGAATATAGACATCTCTTGAAACAGGATCTGCGATATGAGCGATAGACTGCACAACGCTGTTCACAGCCTCTATTCTTTTCTGAGGATCCTTTTTTATGTCTGCAAGAAGAACCTGAGCCTTGAATCGGATTATGTCAGTCTCATGTTCTGCCACATATTTTCTAAACTCCTCGGAAGTATGTTTGCGTGCAAAAGAATCAGGGTCATCTCCATCAGGCAGCAGAAGAACCTTGACTTTCATCTTATGGTTCAAGAGCATGTCGATTCCTCTGAGAGATGCCTTTATGCCTGCCGCATCACCATCGTAAATTAGAGTGATATTTTCAGTGAAACGGTGAATCAGGGCAATTTGTCCGTCAGTCAGGGCTGTGCCGGATGACGCGACTGTGTTGCGCATCCCCGACTGCCACATTCCAATTACGTCAAGATAACCCTCAACCAGATAACATTTGTCTTCTCTGACAATATCTGCCCGCGCCTGATAGATGCCATATAGTTCATTGCTTTTTTTGTATACGTTGGATTCGGGGGAATTAATGTATTTCGCCATACCTCCTTTGAGGTCGCGACCGCCGAACGCGATTACTTTACCTGCCGAATTGATTATAGGAAAGATTACGCGCCCCCGGAACCTGTCATACTCCCGACCTTCTTTGGAAGTGCCTACA
>NZ_CAJMXD010000111.1:0-8034 GCF_905219685.1 Barnesiella sp. CU968 | reverse complement strand
GTCCATGAATCTGTGTAATGGTAATCCTGAAAACGTTGTAGCGAGTTGCTTTCGAGAGTATAAAGCTCTGATATCATCTGGTTGTAACCCGCCGCGCCCTGAAACGAAAGGTTAAGGTGGAAACCTTTCCAAGAACCACCGAGATTAAAGCCATAGTTTACAGTTGGAAGAGAAGAATCTTCAACATATATCATATCGTTTACGGTCAGTTTGTTGTCGCCGTCCTGATCAAGATATTTTATGTCGCCGGGAGCAAGAGTGGCATTCTTTTTGCCATCCTGATCCACAGGCCATGCCGCGATTTCCTCATAACTCTGGAATAGACCAGCGTCCTGATAAAGATTCCATACGGTGAAAGGTTTTCCTTTACGGTGCTGAGCTTCGGGGAGAGAGGATTCATCGCCCCAGTCAAGCACCTTATTTTCGGAAGTTCCGATATTGAAAGACACATCATACTGGAAATCACCGATATTGTTGTTGTGACGGATTGTGAAGTCAACGCCGCTGAATCTCACCTTTCCGATATTCACAGAAGGAAGCACACCACCCGTTCCCACAGTCGGAGGGAAGAGATATGTTCGGGCGTCAGTAACCATGTTTGTTCGCAATCTCTGATACCATTCGAAGGTGGCGGTGATTCTGTTGTTCCAGAAACCGAGGTCTATGCCTGCGTTTATATCTTTGGATTTCCTCAATTTCAGAGCTTCATTCGGATATGAGCTTAGCGAAGGCAGCAGTCCTGGTGACCATATGCCGCCGAAATTGTAGCCTTCAGTGTCAGTGAAGTTATAATATTGGAGGTAGCCGAAATCCGAGGCAACACCGTCATCGCCCAGGATACCGCCCGAAGCGCGTATTTTAGCCTGGGATATAATGGTCGGAGATATGGCGGAGGTGAAGAACTTCTCGTTTGATAGTACCCAGGACGCGGATACTGTCGGGAAGAATCCCCATCTTTTGTTTGGAGCGAACCTTGTGGAGCCGTCGACACGGAAACTGAACTCCGCGAAATAGCGGTTGTCGAATCCGTAGGTAAGTCGTCCTACCGTAGACGCACGCTGACTCATGTATTCGCTTCCGGAGAGTGTGCCGGTTGATGTGCTTCCCATTATTTCCGGTTTTTCGCCGGGGAGATTGTTGTTGGTTCCGCGAAGATACTTGTTGTGGTAATCCTGATAGTTCACGACGGCGAGAGCTGTCAAGTGATGCAGTGAATTGAAGGTGTGGTTGTAGGATATTCCCCCCTCGAGCAGGGTGTTTGTCACGCTTTGCTCTCTGTCGCTCATCACTATTCTTGCCTGCGGATATATGGAAGACGGGTCTACTGTGATTTCATCGGTAAGCGGATTGTATACACTCAGTTCCACAGGCTTGGAGAACGTATTTATTCCCGAATGGTTCATGTCGTGGGTCGCAGTCACGTACACCTCAAGACCGTCGACTTTCGGAATCTTATAGCGAAGGGTAGCGTTGAGAGTATGGAAATCCGATTTTGTTTTCTGATATCCTCCAAGACCGAGCACCGACACCAGGGGATTGTATCCCTCAAGACTCGCGTAAGATCCGTCGGTGTATCTCAGAACCTCGATCGGAGAAAAGGAATATGCGTCATCTATTGTGAGCGGATTGTTGTTGTTCTTGTAATTGGAAACGGAACCGGTGAGGTTCACGGCAAGAGTCAGTCCCTTGAACAGATCCGCGTCAAGACGCGCCGAGTAGTTGAATCGGTTGCGTCCGATGTTGGAATAAAGACCTTTCGATTCTGAGTATCCCCCCGACACATGGTATCTGATGGTCTTGTTGCCGCCTGATACCGATAGAGAATGTCGTTGTGTATGACCCCATTTATGGAAATAATCGAAAAGAGAGGTATCTCCGTAAAGATTCGGATTTGAGCCGAGGAGGTCAAGATTGTACGGGGTGTATCCTCCGTCTGGATTCTGCTCTACGGCGCGGTTATAGAGTTCCGCGAACTGACGCGCGTTGAGGAATTTGGGAAGATATGTCGCCTGGTCGAAATTCAACTGTCCGCGATAATTCACTCTCGCCCTGTCGCTCTCCTTTCCTCGTTTTGTCTGCACGAGAATTACGCCGTTTGCAGCTCGCGCCCCGTATACCGCCGCCGCTGCCGCATCCTTTAGAATTGAGATGCTTTCTATATCATCCGGATTCAGGTCGCTGAGCCGCATTTCCCCCTCGTTTGTGGTAGAGGAGAAACGTGGCACACCGTCGATGACCAGCAGCGGATCGCCAAGATTACCTCGTATGCTCATTGTAGACTCGCGAGCCAAAGAGGGGTCGCCCGACACCGCCTTGACTCCAAGTCCGGCAACCTGACCGCCAAGAGACTGGTCGATGTTCATTGCCGGAATTTTTGCGAGGTCTTTGGCGGAAATTGTTTCTACGGAAGATGTAAGCTCCGATTTTTTCGCGGTTCCGTAACCGATGACTACAACCTCGTCGATATCGGTGTGAGTCTCCTTCAGGACAATGGTAACGTCAGGAGTGTCTCCTGTAATCTCTTTCTTCAGTGTCTCATAGCCGAAGCAGGATACAATCAGAGTACAGTTTTTATTTGCCGGCAACTTGAGCTTGAATTTGCCGTCGTGATCGGTCATCGTCCCTGACGGAATACCGTCAATTCTGATTGTCGCTCCGATTATCGGCTCTTTACGAGCGTCTTCCACAGTGCCTGAGATGGTGCGTGATGTCTGAGCCACGGCATCATCGCAAATCGTCAGCATCAGCGCAAACAAGATTAGAAAAATCTTCTTCATAATGATGAGGTTTTTATGGAATCGGGGTGGCAGCTGGTCCGGGAAATCTCCGGCAGGCGGCACACACGACACATTAGGTATTTGGATTGAGGATGAGGTTTATGTTTCTCGCCTGATATTCGTAAAATTCCCGTGAGGCGGCATCCGGTGCGGAGGTCGCGGCGCGGCGGTAGAGTGCGAGAAGTTTCTTGAGCCGGGCGAGCATCATAGGCTTGAGTTCCTCTGCAGGGAGTGGCGGATTTCCGAACACCAGACGGAAGAAAGCGCGGTCACCGTCATGAACGCCGCAAGCATCGAGCGAGCAAGGGAGAGATGTGGTCAGTCCAAGAATCGAAGAAGGCTCGACATCAAGCCAGGATTCTGAAGCAAGGCTTTTCGCAGAAGCACCGGGCATCGACAGCCCCGCGCTCTTTACCATCGATTCAAGAGCCAGACTCTGTAGCCTGCGTTCCGTGGAATTGAGTTTCTTTCCTGAATATGTAGCCGCGAATATGTTTTTCAGTGCGTCGTCAACATATGTCGCCGGTTCATAACCCTTTGTCGGATCAGCCTCGTAACCGGTCTTTATCCGTCCTATATTCACCGGAGACAGAAGTGTGGCAACAATCGCCTTGTCAACTTTCTCGCGCCATTCTGTCACCGGATCCTCAAACTTCGAATTCAGTGCGGCAGGAGTCAGCCAGTCGTTAGTGCGGCTTTGCGTGAGCAGCCACTCCATCGCGCGGCGGGTATCATCTTTTGTGAAATAGTTGCGTTTCGGACCCTGTTCGCGTCCCTGCACAACCTCCTTGAACCTCACGCCTCCTATATATGGAAGCACATGGCTGACATGACGAACGTACTGGCTGATAAGCGCCTTGTATGTCTCAAGAAGTGATGAGTCATAATCCTTTCCAGGTTCTCCCGCCCAGTCTTCGAAATTCGCCATGATTATCTTCAGATTCGAGATAGCCATGTCTCCCGCCTTTATGTGGTCGTTGCCGAGATCTTCGGTCTGGTCGGTCGGGTCGATTGTTCCCATCACCTGTTGCGCTCCGAACTCATACATCGGGTCATTCTCCTTCTCTTCGATCCATTTGTCGAGCACCGGTTTTTCATCTTTTAGCGTCTTGGCTCCCGGGATAAGTCTGTATCCCCATTTGATAGCGTTTATGTCATATACACCTACCGGGGGAGGAGTAAGTCTTACGCCTCTCTCATAGTCGCCGGGCTGCGCCACGAAATTGTTGCGTGCATAGTCCATGATGCTGGGGGTGGTTCCGTATTTCTGAGTGAAAGCCGGGTCGCGCAGATTGTCAATGGAGTATGCGTATGAAGCCCCCATATTGTGCATCAGTCCAAGACAATGACCTATCTCGTGAGCTGTCACATAAGTCAGGGATTCATACATTACCGAGTCGGCGAAAACGGAGGTCCTGACGCGGGGATCCACGGCGCCGGTCTGCACGAAGCGCCAGTCATGAACCAGAGAAAGCACGTTATGGTACCATATGACATCGGCGCCGAGAATCTCGCCGGTACGCGGGTCGTTGTGCGAAGGTCCCATTGCGTTTGCAGTCGGGGTCACACAATAGCGCACGCAGTTGAAGCGGATGTCATCCGGGTCGAAATCCGGGTCGTCAGGATAGTCGAGTGCCTCTATGGCATTTTTGAAACCTGCTTCCTCGAATGCCATGTTCCAGTATTCGATACCCTCTTTCACCGCTTTGCGCCACTTGTCCGGAAAAGCGGAATCCACATAGAACCTGATTTTCTTTTTAGGCTCGACAAGCGTTCCTGAGAAATAAGCCTCAAGGTCTTCATCTTTCGGCTCCATGCGGAAGCGGTTGATTATGTTGTATGTCTCGATTTTGTCGTTTGATGATGAATAAAGTTTCTTTGTGTCGTAGAAATAACCCACACGGTTGTCTTGCAGACGGCTCTTCATCGGGTCGTCAGGCAGTTTCATGATCGAACGCGAAACCCTTACGGTATACGGGTCGGTTACTTTTCTTGTGGTGTAGGCGAGCTGGCTCTCGATGATCATGTTGTCGGGGAATGCCTTAACCTTTGTGATCGCCGAACCGTCTTTATAGAAAGAACCTTCCACACCCTGCCGTCCGCTGAGCATCTTTGCGAGAGGATCGGAATCTTTGATGGGAGAAATTAGCTTTTCGTCACCGGCGAAGAATGATGTCATGTCTATCGCCACGTTGCATGAATCCCTCTGTTGGATTTTGAATCCTTTCAGAATAGGGTCTATCATGTTTCGGTCGAATGATACTTTTATAGGGTCGTCCGGCGCTATGACGTTTGCATCCTGCACGAGATGCATGTAAACGTTCTTGTCGTCTTTGGTAAATCGGATTACAAGCGGAGTGATGTTCATCTGTCCTGCAACAAGGTCTCCGGTGTAGGAGATCCCCGCCACTCGGCTTGACAGAAGATATGTATGGTTGAAAACACTGTCGGAAAGAATGAAAAAGAGAGAGCCGTCTTTATCGACGCGACAATCGAAGATACCTTCGTATCTTTTTGCACCGGCAAACTTTTTTGCCATTTCCGCGCTGTCTTTCGCCGCTCCGGTAAGAACTTTATCCTCTTTGGGGGCTTTCTTGCGGCTGAAAATTCCCGCCTCGGCGGGTGCCCCGCCGATGAGGCAAGCTAAGATTGCCGCAAATCCTGCGATTTTTTTCAGTGTCAGGTCCATTGTTGATTCTTAAAATATTATGGTATCAGGTAAGATTAAAAATACGCGATTTGAATCAATTTGCTTTACTTACGGAGCAAATTTAGAGAAAAGTGTATTAAAATGCAAATTTTTATAAAGAATAATGAAAAAAAATAAAAAATGGATTAATAAATTTTTCAGGCTCCATTCCTCTGCTGATAGGGTGTGATCTGGCGCGTCTCGATGAATTCACACTCTCGCTGCTGACCAACGATGAGGTGATAGACGTGAATCAGGATCCACTCGGAGTGCACGGAGCCCCGATTCTGAAAACCGTCCGTGACCTGTGGCGGCAGAAAGATGTTGCGGAGACAGACGACAAGCATACCGTTACAGTCAATCCACACGGAGCCGTGATGCTGCGCATATACTGAGATACAGACATCTGCTGACGATCTATTTGGCGGTTAATCGGATTCTTATTAAATTTGCCGCCAAATAGATTTATTATGAAAATATTCGAAAGACTTGTATATTGCGTCGCTGTTGTGACGCTGGTGGTTACAGCGGGATGTTCTTCCGGCAAACCGGGAGACATCAACGGGCTTTTGGAGACAGTGCCGGCTGATGCGTCGGCTGTCATGGTGATGAATATGCATGCGATGCTCGAAAAAGCCGGTTGCAAGGTCAACGGGTCCGAAGTAGTGCCCGGGAAGGAGCTTGCCTCTGTTCTTGAAACCACAAATAATCAGGAATTGAGAAAAATTATTGCCGGACTGCGGGATGGTGGCATAGACCCTTCCGCAGCCGTGCTTTTTATAGAGGGATACAATGTGTATCTCACCGGATTTGTGTCTGATTCATCGAAATTCAAGGAGTATGTGGAGAAGAACTCAGACAGCAAATTCGTAAAAGATGGTGAAACAGAGGTATGTGGCAACACGGTGCTAACTCCCGACCGATTCTGGATCTGCATGAGTTCCCGTAACACTGTCAATACGGAAGATATAAGACGTTTCGTGTCGCTCAGCCCAAAGCAGAGCATCCTTTCTAACGAAGTGGCTTCCAGACTCGTTGATATAAGCCACGATGTCGAGGGATGGGGAGACATAAGGGGGTGTCTGAACTCTCTCGGTATCGATTTCACAACCCGCGCCACAGCCACTATGGCAATAGAGGCGATGTTTGTTGATGCTGTGGAATTCAGCTGGAATCTTGATTTCCAGAAAGGGAAGATTGTGGCGGAAATGGATGTGATAAACTCGAAAGGGGGGATTGCGAAGTTTAATTTCCCAGCCGCCCGAATAGACGGTGGAACCATAACCGAAACGGGAGGCACAGCCGATGCCTTTGTCGCCTTGGCGGTAAATCCAGACATGGTGAAGAAACTTAAGGAGGAGACCGGAGGCAAAGGGATGTCGATGATCGGGATTCTTGCCGGAATGATTCAAAGTGTTGACGGAACATGTGTGGCGGCTGTCTCTGAATCCGGGAATGTGCGTGGCGTTATTTCCACTACAGGTCACGGCACTGCCGATCTTTCAAATATGCTCGGACAGTTCGGTTTTGAGGTTGTGAAAGAAGGCCGTCTGCTGCGTGTGGGCAAAGGTGCGGTGGAAGGTGCCGTCTCGGCAGCCGATGCCGCCGAAGAGCTGAAAGGCTCTCTCGCCGGATTTGTGCTTGGCGGAGGGGAAAAACGACGTCTGACAGATGCCGTTTCATCTGTGTCAGTTACTTTCAAACCGGAGAAAGGTGGTCTCAAAGCCATTGTGAAGGTTAATGGCAAGGATTCGAAGAAGAATATTATGCAGTCGATTCTTGAAAGTCATGATTAAGGAGATACGGTTTGAAGGGATGCTTCCGGAGGTGTTCCAGAATGAACGTATCCCGGAATCCGATGTGTGGAAGACCGGTCTTGTGCTGGAGCGCGGAGAGCATTATCTGATAGAGGCGGCAAGCGGAGGCGGCAAGTCGTCGATGTGCTCGTATATTTTTGGCTCGAGAGATGATTACAAGGGCAAACTTCTGTTTGACAGCAGAGATGTCCGTGAATTCACAATCTCGGACTGGCAGGAGATAAGGCGCCGCAATATCGCGTATCTTCCGCAGGAGCTTGATCTGTTTCCGGAACTTACAGCCTGGGAAAACATCCAGCTCAAGAATAAACTGACATCTCATCTTAGCGATGCCGAGATAGAAAATTGTCTCGAGGAGCTTGGAATCGCATCGCGTCGTGATTACCCGGCGGGACGAATGTCGATAGGTCAACAGCAGCGTGTGGCGATAATCCGCAGCATCTGCCAGCCTTTTGATTTTATTCTGCTTGACGAGCCGGTGAGTCATCTTGATGAAGATAACAACCGTATTGCCGCCGCCATAATCGGGAGAGAGGCGGAAAGACAAGGGGCGGCAATAGTGTCTACGTCTGTCGGCAATCCGCTGCTTCTTGACAACTACAGGAAACTTCGCTTATGAACATTATTGGAAAACTTTTACGTAAAAATACATCTCCGGCGCGTATTGCCGGATTCATGCTTTCCAATTTTCTGGGACTTGCCATTATTCTGGGAGGTCTGCAGTTGTTTATGGATGCCCGTTCCATATGGG
>NZ_CAJMXD010000110.1:0-8036 GCF_905219685.1 Barnesiella sp. CU968 | reverse complement strand
ACATGACCTCGCAGGTAGTGCTCAACGGTCTTCCCGTCGGCAACAAGGATGCTTATGAGTATTTCAGAAAAGAGAACAAGGAACCGTTGCGAAAAGAGGTGCATGCCGCCTTCGACCGTCTTTCCTCCCGCTATAATCCCATAGTAATGGAAGGTGCCGGCAGCATAGCGGAACTGAATCTGCGTGACTCTGACATAGTGAATATGTCGATGGCGCGATATGCGGGTGCGGCAGTGATACTTGTTGCCGACATAGACAGAGGAGGAGTGTTTGCCTCGGCATACGGTTCCATAATGCTTCAGACTGAGGAAGACCGCAGATATATAAAAGGCATCATAGTCAATAAGTTCCGTGGTGATGAAAAACTCTTTGAAAAGGGTCGCCGCCAGATGGAGGAAATCTGCGGAGTGCCAGTAATAGGAGTTGTACCGTATCTCGATGATATTCATATCGAGGAGGAGGATTCTGTATCGCTGATGAAAAAATCTTCCGTTCACACAGAGGAAAACATGATTAATGTGGCTGTTTTGGCTTTGCCTCATATATCAAATTTTACTGATTTCGACACCATTTCGCGAGATCCGCGTGTGCACCTCTACTTTACGGATGATCCGTCCGAACTTGGAAAGGGAGATGTGATTATACTTCCCGGAAGTAAGAATACGATAGGAGATCTCCGTGCCATGCGGGAAAAGGGGTGTGATGATGCCATAATCGCCGCTGCCGCACGTGGCTGTTCTGTCATGGGAATCTGCGGGGGATACCAGATGATGGGTCGTGAAATCTCCGATCCGGATGGGGTGGAAGGCGAGGTAGCAGCCGCGGAAGGTTTGTGCCTGCTCCCGACGAGTACCGTGCTGAGGGGCAACAAGACCATCAGACGTGTGGAGTTTACTGTGAAAGATTGCGAAGTAACCGGGTCTGGCTATGAAATCCATATGGGCGAGACTGAGGTCCCGGCGGATGCGAGTCCGCTGGTCGTGAAGAGTGACGGCACATGTGACGGGTGTATTGCCGGCGACAGAGTGATGGGAAGTTATATTCACGGCATACTCGACAATCAGGAAGTGACAGACCGTCTGCTCGCTCCACATGCCAGGGCGAAAGGTTTGCCGTTGAAAAGTGAAACCGAACCATACCGCAGTTATAAGGAAAGGCAATATGACGCGCTGTCAGCCAGACTCCGCGAATGTCTTGACATCGAACTGCTGTATAAAATAATGAGAGAAGATGATTGAAGGGCATGGAGATGACCTTTATCGTTATGGCGCAAAGGTCATGCACAATTTCAGCACCAATATAATCTCGGATTCGGATCACTCGGGATTGATTTCCTATCTCCATTCGGTAATGTCTAAGATAGGAAGTTATCCCGAACCGGCTCCATATTCACTGGAGAGACAGATTGCCCGGAAAATCGGTGTCAGAGCGGAAAATGTGGTTGTCACAAACGGAGCGACAGACGCGATGTATCGAATCGCGCATATTTTCAGCGGATGTGTGTCGGCGATCCGCATACCCGCATTCAGGGAGTATCAGGATGCCTGCCGTAGTTTCGGACATGAGATATGTTTCGTGAAGGAAGTTGCGGATATTCCTGTATCTGCTGATCTCGCATGGCTGTGCAGTCCGAATAATCCGACAGGGGAGGTTCTGGACAAATCTTTGATTCTTGATCTTTCCGATAAGTTTAGAGGAGGTAAAGTTCAAGCGGATACCAATAATGACAATCGGGCTTGGGTTGTTGTAGATCAGGCATATGCCGATTACACCGCCAAGCCGGTGCTTGCTCCGCAGGAAGCTGTGGAGACGGGGAATGTCGTTCTCTTGAGTTCTCTTACGAAACGGTATGCCGTTCCGGGTCTGCGTATAGGTTATATGGTAGCGGAGTCGGGGATAGCGGCAGCGGTCAGAGACAAGGGGATGCCATGGGCTGTGAACACGCTTGCCATAGAGGCAGGCGGATACCTTCTCCGGCATGATGCGGATTATATCATCAACGCACGCGGACTGCACGCCGAAGCTTTGCGTATTGCCTGTGCGTTCAGAGGTATGGGTATCGAATGTTCAGCGACAGACTGCAATTTTATTCTATGTCGTCTGCCGGAGGGTACGGCTGCAGAACTTAAGGAATATCTTGTGGATAGCCACGGCATACTTGTCAGGGATGCCTCAAACTTCGAAGGTCTGGATGAAAGATATTTCCGTGTTGCGGCGCAGAGTTCCGCTAAAAATGATATGTTGATAAAAGCTGTGGAGGAATGGATGAGATGATTTTACACATTGCGGTAGCTGTCTTGCCCTTGCTGGCTGGATGGATTCTTGACCGCCTGTTCGGAGATCCGGCGTGTCTGCCGCATCCAGTTGTCGGATATGGGAAAGTTATTTCCTTTTTTGAACACCGTCTCAACAAAGGGTCTGACCGCAGGCTGAAGGGAGCCTTGATGTCGTTATCGCTCGTGTTGTCGGTGTTTGGAATAGTGAGGCTTCTGCTATGGCTATTGTCTCCATATCCGTATGTCCGCATTGCGATAGAAACGGCGGGTGTGTTCTATTGTCTTGCAGGAACCACGCTGACGAAAGAGGTCAGGATGGTGTTTGCCGCCTGTCGCGAAGGGCTGGATGCCGCGCGTCGTCAGGTAGCGAGGATAGTAGGCAGAGATACTGGTTCGCTTGATGAACAGGAAATAAAGACCGCGGCATTGGAGACACTTGCCGAAAATCTCAGCGACGGTGTCATAGCCCCGATGTTCTGGTATCTGCTGTTGGGATTGCCGGGAATGATGGCGTACAAGATGGTGAATACACTGGACTCGATGATCGGATATAAAAGCGAGCGATATAAGGATTTCGGATGTTTCGCTGCAAGAATGGATGACGTGGCAAACTACATTCCGGCGCGTCTCACCTCTTTTCTTATGGTAATCTCTATCTTTAGATTTTCTCTTTTGAGATTTGTTAGGAAATATGGACGTTGTCATGCCAGTCCAAATTCCGGTTATCCCGAGGCGGCATTGGCAGGAATCCTTGACTGTCGTTTCGGTGGCACTCATGACTACTTCGGCGAAGCCGTCTACAAACCCTATATCGGTTCCAACCCCAAGCTTCTCACGGACTCCGACCTGCGTATCTCCCTCCGTGTCTGTCTCCAAGCCGAACTCCTCATGTTGATTCTCTGCTTCCTCCTGCGCACTTACAACCACTTTTATATATAAAAGTGGTTGTTATGTGGTAGTGTGTGGTTGGATAACAAAATATGGATTGGTTTAGACTGAGTGGTAAACGAAGATGTATAATCGGAAAAAATTGTTTAAATTTGTAATCCGAACAAAGAATAATAAAAATGAGCTATTTACTGGAAGCTAACGGTATAGTCAAGGATTATACCGGGCATAAGGCACTTGACGATGTGACTGTACACGTGCCGGAGGGGAGTGTGTATGGCCTTCTCGGTCCCAACGGTGCCGGGAAAACCACTCTTATAAGAATCATAAACCATATCACCGCTCCCGATGCAGGAGAAGTTATCTTCGATGGCAGACCGCTGACAGCAGATGATGTCAAGCATATAGGCTATCTCCCGGAAGAGCGTGGTCTCTACAAAAAAATGAAAGTAGGGGAGCAGGCAATATTCTTTGCCCGGCTGAAAGGTCTGGACAAACGCGATGCCGAGAAACGTCTCAAGGAATGGTTCGAGCGTATGGAAATCGGCAACTGGTGGAATAAGAAAGTAGAGGAACTTTCCAAAGGAATGGCGCAGAAAGTGCAGTTTATCATCACAGTGCTTCACCGTCCGAAACTTCTGATTTTCGATGAGCCGTTTTCCGGATTTGACCCTATCAACGCGAATATCCTCAAAAGGGAGATTCTCCGTTTGCGAGATGAAGGCTCCACTGTTATTTTCTCCACACATAATATGAGCAGTGTCGAAGAGTTGTGCGACCATATAACACTGATAAACCGCAGCCGTAACATTCTTACCGGGAATGTAGAGGAGCTGCGCCGCTCATTCGGAGGCAACCGCTTCAGATTGCGTTTCGAAGGAGAGCTGTCTTCTCTTGCCGAGGCTATCAAGCCTGTTGTATCCTATATCGGCGAGGATGAGGAAGAGAACCGCGGTCAGGGGGAATCCGTGATAGTCGAACTCAGCGATGCGGCTACTCGCCGCGATCTTGTGGATATTGCAAACAGGGCGACAGATCTTGTCGGTTTCGAACCTGTGATGCCTTCAATAAACAATATATTTATCAATGCCGTGCGCAATTCCTCGGAAATGCCGGTTGAAAACAAATAAGATATGGAACTGTCTTTAATCATACAGAGAGAATATTTCGAGCGGGTGCGCCGCAAGAGTTTTATAATCACAACAATCCTTATGCCGGTGATAATGATAGCCATGATGGCTTTCCCGGCAGTGATCTCCATATTGTCCGGTCCGGAGAAGAAGACCATAGCAGTGGTAGACCCCTCGGGGATCGTAGGCAATGCGTTGCCTGCGCATGGCGAGCTTTCTTTCGCGCCGGTAGAGATGTCGGTAGAGGAGGCGAAGGCAGACAATAATTATGACGGGGTTCTTGTTATCGGAGAAAATCTTGTCAGCGATGACACTGATGTCTCGCTGTATACCCGAGAGGCGGTGAGTCTTGCCACTGAAGAGTCGATTTCCGGCGAATTGTCGCGAATCGTTGAGCAGAAGAGACTTCAACGCTACGATATAGAGAATCTTGACCAGATAATCGCCGCCGTGCAGTCGCATGTGAGGATGCAGACATTTACGCTCGGCGATGACGGCGAGAAAGAGACTTCATCGGCGATATCCTATATGATAGGAATCGTGATGATGATGATCCTTTATATGTTCATACTCATGTACGGGCAGATGGTGATGACCTCGATTATCGAGGAGAAAGCCAATCGTGTGCTTGAGGTTGTGGTGTCGTCGGTCAAGCCCTACACACTGCTGATGGGAAAACTGCTCGGCATCGGATGTGTCGCGCTCACTCAGATACTGATATGGGCGTTCATCATACTTGCCTTCACCATGTGGGGGTTGCCTGCGATACTGAGTTCCGCATCCGACATGGATTCCGCAACGCTCTCATTGGTGCTCGGAATCGGTAATCCTGCATATATCATGAAACTCTTCGGATGCATGACTCTTTTCCTTGTCGGCGGATATCTCTTCTATTCCTCCATCTATGCCGCCATCGGCAGTTCTGTCGACAATATCCAGGATGCGAGCCAGCTCACCTCATTCGCCACAATGCCTATAATAATCGGTCTGCTTCTTGCTTTCACTGTAGTCAATGACCCCACGTCGCAACTCGCTTTCTGGACATCGGTGATACCGTTCACCTCGCCGATGGTGATGATGTCACGAATGCCCTTCGGCGTTGCCGGATGGGAGATCGCGCTTTCTGCGGTATTGCTGTTTGTCTCTGTTCTTTTCATGATATGGCTGAGCGCGAAGATATATAGAATCGGCATCTTCATGTATGGCAAAAAGCCCAACATCAAGGATCTTGTACGTTGGGCAAAATACAAATAGAAGCACGTTTTTTAACGTGCTCTACGGTCAGACTTCGACTGTGATCATGCCTCCATATGGAGGCTGGGAGCCGAAAAGCTTTTCCAACGGAATGATTCCGAGGATAAGCATCACATTCATCATGACTCCGGCATGGGTGAACACCAGGACATCGCCCTTGCCGGAGTTTTTCATGTCGTCAAGGAATGATGCGACACGCCGGTTCTGGTCGAGAAATGACTCGCCGCCGGTAGGTGTGACGTTCAGCCAGTCGTCAAACCATTCCTGTAATCTCGGGTCTTTTATGTCATCGTATCGTTGCATCTCCCATTCTCCGAAATTCATCTCCAACAGTCTGTCATCAGGGATGGCTTCATCATAACCACACGCCTCTGCCAGCAGCCGGCACCGGCTCAACGGGCTACGATATACCGCGTCAAACGGCTTGCCGTTTGATATTATGGTTTTTCTGATGGTTTCACGCACTTTCGCGGCTTCTTCGGGGAATGTCGGTTTTAAAGGCACATCGGTGCGACCATAGCAAACACCTGGCTCAACGTCAACGGCTGTATGTCGGATAAAGGTTATCTTCATGAGCGTTTTTTATTGAATGACAGCGTGGGCAATGACAGCGGATGAAAAATAGAAAGCCAGTTCACAGAGCAGTGCCGTGGCTCCGCAGCAGTCACCGGTGTACCCTCCGATTTTACAGCGCATATAGAGTATCATCGCGGCTGCGACAGCCATCGGAAGAGGAAGGGCAAGCCAATATGCTTCCGGCAACAGGATTGCGGGAAGCAATCCTGACAGCAGGCATATCACAAAAGCCGGTGCCGACATGCGGTCATATACGATTTTGTTCTTAGCCTCCTCTTGTTTTCTGGCGTAGGGGAGTGTGTTGATGATGAATGATCCGCAGAACTTGCTCC
The DNA here is from genome assembly GCF_905219685.1 of Barnesiella sp. CU968. Lineage (NCBI taxonomy): Bacteria > Pseudomonadati > Bacteroidota > Bacteroidia > Bacteroidales > Barnesiellaceae > Barnesiella > Barnesiella sp. CU968. Next base: position 1,580 of record NZ_CAJMXD010000110.1, on the reverse strand, counting down.
ACGGGTCGGCGGCAAAGACAATCAATGGAGCTGTTGCCGGCGGCAGCGATGCCACGCATGACACAAGGAGCATGAAATAAATTACAAGACCGATGACTCCATAGGATCCGATTCTTGAATCTTTCATTATTTCGAGAATGCGTTCGCGGGTCGAGCCTCCTCCTGTGCCATCGATGAAATCTGCGAGTCCGTCCTCATGCAAGGCACCGGTAAGAAGAAGTCTTACGGCAAAAGCTGTGACAACGGCGGCAAAAGGGGGAAGCACTTGAAGTGCCCCCCATAATGTCAATGCCGTCAAGCCTCCGGTTATCCATCCGGCAGCCGGCCACAGATCCACTACACGTTTATATTTGTCAGACGGTATGTCTGTAATTTTCCATACCGGAATCCTTGTGAAGAATCCTATTGCCGCAAAAAGTTTTTTCATAACCTGTTTGTCAGAAGTATTTGGTGACACCTACCGACTGGAAGTTGTCCATCTCGTTGATCATGCGCACTGCAGAGTCTATTATAGGATATGCGCATACCGCGCCGCTCCCTTCGCCAAGACGCAGGTCAAGGTGTAGAATAGGATCGGCGCCAAGAGCCTGCAACAAGAGTTTATGTCCCGATTCATCGCCCTGATGTCCGAAGATCGCGTAATCGAGCACAGCCGGATTCAGTCTGGACGCGGCAAGTATGCATGCGGTCATTATGAATCCGTCTACAATTATTATCATTCCGAGTTCGGCAGCCTTAAGCATGCCACCCACAGCCATTACCATCTCGTATCCGCCGAACCGAGCCATGATCTCTTCTGCCATCGTGTCGGGTACGTGTTGTCCCGGCTGTGGGATAATACCTGCGACATCCCGTTTCTTTTCGGATATGAAATTATCCCATGCGCGGGTCAGTACATCGAGTTTACGGTTGATGCCGGGTTTGTCGAGTCCTGCGCCGGCACCTATGCATTCAGCCAAAGGAATGCCGGTGAAAGCGTGCATCCACATGGATGATGATGATGTGTTGCCGCTGCCCATCTCACCGAAACTTACTATGTTGCAGCCATCGTTGTAAACGTCTTCCACAACTTTTGCTCCGCGTTCTACAGCAAGATCGCACTCCTCACGTGTCATCGCCGGCTCATACAGGTAATTGCGTGTGGATTTCCGTATCTTGCAGTCAATGATTCCTTTTCCGGCGGGAATGTCGTAATCGACACCAGCATCTACAAGCACGAGTCTGAATCCATGCTGGTCACAGAGAAAATTGATGCCGGCGCCACCATGCGAGAAATGAGACAGCTGCTGCCATGTCACTTCTTTGGGAGAGACAGTTACACCCTCCTCTATTATGCCGTGGTCAGCTGCAAACAGTATATTGTGTGGTTTCGACAGCTTCGGTGACAGCGTCTGCTGTATAAGCCCGATACGGGCGGCGAGTTTCTCAAGTTTGCCGAGCGAGCCTTTGGGCTTGGTCAGGAAATCTATTTTTGTCAGGAGGTCTTTTTCAATCTCTTTTGAGGGAGTCTTGATTGCGGAAGTTTTCATATTTTGGGGGTTAAATGGGGTTAAATGGGGTTAAATAGGGCGGAATAGGGC
>NZ_CAJMXD010000109.1:0-8090 GCF_905219685.1 Barnesiella sp. CU968 | reverse complement strand
GAAGTACTATCAGCACCCCCGCTTACCCCGGCGATGACTTTTTTTATTCCAGCACGTCTAAGACTCCGCGCCACGTAATCCTCAAGCACTGATGTTATCTCGATTTTTCTTTTCACGAATACAAAATTAGTAAAAACGGATAAAATTTTCAAACATTTTTCATTGTCCGAATAATAAAAAACACCTTATCGTTGTTATAACATAGGAACAGTCTGAATGAATATATTGATATAATATAAGAAACTGTTCTGAAACTTTCTAACTTTAAAATAATTGACAATTATGGCAAAACAATGGATTTGCACCATCTGTGGTTATATAGCAGAGGGTGAGACTGCACCCGAAAAATGCCCCCAGTGTGGCGCACCACAGTCTAAATTCAAAGAGATGAACGCCGATGAGCTTCTTCAGTTTGTAACTGAACATGAAATCGGTGTTGCAAAGGGTACTGACCCTGAAATGATAAAAGACCTCAATACACACTTCATGGGTGAATGCACAGAGGTAGGCATGTATCTTGCAATGTCTCGTCAGGCAGACCGTGAAGGTTATCCCGAAATCGCAGAGGCTTTCAAACGCTATGCATGGGAAGAGGCAGAACACGCATCTAAATTTGCAGAGCTTCTCGGTGACATGGTCTGGGACACCAAGACCAACCTTGAGAAGAGAATGCACGCTGAGGCAGGAGCCAATGCCGACAAGATGCGCATTGCCAAGAATGCAAAAGCCCAGAACCTCGATGCCATCCATGACACCGTTCATGAAATGGCAAAAGACGAAGCCCGCCACGGTCGCGGCTTCAAAGGTCTCTACGACCGCTATTTCGGCAAATAATCATCCATTCAAGACAATTCAACAGAGGGCGGAGTCATATTTCTTCGCCCTCTCTTCTTTTTAATACCCTCTTATCGCATTGGTGAGGTATGCGGATTGAATTCTAAAATATCGGATCTGACAGCTTACGGTGCGTTTTTTGATTTGTTAACTTTTAATTCCGAACCTGAACTATATATGCCTTGTTGAAATAAAAGAATCCTTTGCCGATAAAGACAAAAAACAGAATTCAAGCAAATCGGCAAACTGTCTTAGAAACTAAAGTCATCTTGACTACAGTTTCTTACATTTATAACTCAAGTATAACTAAAAAACAGTTACCTGCTATGAAAAGCATCACATCATTCACATTACAGTACGCCCACCGTTTTTATGGTTTCAAAGGCGAGGCGCAGTATCTCCACGGACACACCGGAACTCTTACCATTGAAGTAGAAGACTCAATTAATGAGGGTGTCAATATGGTTTTTCCGTGTAACGAGATAAAAAAGACTGCATGGGATGTGTTGAAAAATTTCGACCACGCTCTTGTTTTAAGAGAAGATGACCCGATACTTCCCGCAATACTCGGAGTATACGAACAGCAAGGAATTCTCAACGGACACCCCCAGAATCTGCTGAAAGGACCGGCTTTCGAAACCGAACTCGCCACTGCATATCCTGACGCGAGAATTGTGGTTACCAAAGAGACTATGACTGTAGAGGGTATGATAAAAATAGTTTACAACCTGCTGAAAGACAAATTGCGCATCTGCAAGATAACTTTCACCAGCGGTGACAATGTCGCCTCTCAGGAATACAATCCTTCAACGAATATTGAGCGGTGCCCTCTGTGCGGAATCGCGCTGACCGAAGATGGTGTATGCCCCAAATGCGGATACCACAAGCCATAAGGAAATCCTGAAGTCGACATAAAAGAGAAGAATCTCCGATAACCGGGACAGCAAAGTCTCTGTTATTGGAGATTTTTTTGTAACTTTACTTTTAAAACAATCAGGAAGCTTAAAACAATCAAGAAGCTGTTTATGTCAAGAATCATTGCTATAGACTATGGCAGAAAACGTTGCGGTGTGGCTGTAACAGATCCGCTCCAGATTATTGCCAACGGTCTTCCTACTGTCCCTACCCACAATCTGATGGATTTCATCAAAGATTATTGTTCCCAGGAAAACGTAGAGATGATAATAGTCGGCGAACCGCGTCAGATGGACGGCTCGCCTTCGGAATCCGCACGATATATCGAGCCATTCCTGAAGCGTCTGTCACGCGAGATGCCGGAAATGAGAGTGATACGCCGCGACGAGAGGTTTACTTCGGTAATCGCTCACAGGGAGATGCTTGCCGCCGGTTTCAGCAAAAGCCAGCGGAGAGAGAAAGGGAGAGCAGACGAGATGTCGGCGGTGCTCATACTCACCGAATACTTGCAAAACCGCTGATTTTTCACTATTTTTGCAATAAAATATTAAAGATGGTATTACCTGTATATTTATATGGACATCCGGTGCTCCGCAAGGAGACGGAAGATATAGGAAAGGATTATCCCGGTCTTGACAAACTGATCAGGGATATGTGGGAAACTATGTATTTCACTGAAGGTGTAGGACTCGCCGCTCCTCAGATTGGCAAATCAATCAGTCTGATTGTAATTGACGGTAGCGTGCTTGGCGATGAATTTCCTGAATGCAAAGATTCCAAGATGTGTCTGATCAACCCCGAACTTGAGGTGATCGAGGACATGGAGCCTGTGGGACGCAACGAAGGTTGCCTCTCGTTGCCGGGAATGTCCGAGAACGTGAAGAGAACAGAACATGTGCGTCTCAATTGGCTTGACGAGAATTTCGTCGAGCATGAAAAGGAATTCACCGGATTCCTCTCCCGTATAATCCAGCATGAGTTCGACCATCTACTCGGCACTGTATATACCGACCGTATCTCCCCTATACGCAAACAGATGGTACGCAATAAACTCAATAACCTCTCCAGGGGAAAGGTGAAATGCGACTATCGCACGGTTTCGGCAAAAACTCGCTGAGACTGTCTGATTCACTATTTCTACTCTCTCTTATGATTCGAACTTTCAAATAACGAAAAAGAACATGGCTGACGACAAAAAAATTATTTTCTCAATGGTGGGAGTCAGCAAGATTATCCCTCCGCAACGACAGATTCTAAAAAACATATATCTCTCTTTCTTCTACGGAGCAAAAATAGGCATTATCGGTCTTAACGGTTCCGGAAAGTCTACCCTGCTCAAAATAATCGCCGGGTTAGACAAGAGCTACCAGGGAAACGTGGTTTTCTCTCCCGGCTACAGTGTGGGATATCTTGAGCAGGAACCGAAACTTGATCCGGAGAAAACAGTTAAAGAGGTTGTGCAGGAAGGTGTTCAGTCCATAATGGATCTTCTTAAGGAATACGATGAGGTTAACAACGCTTTCGCAGACCCAGCTGTGCTTGAAGACCCTGACGCTATGGATAAGCTCATTGCACGTCAGGCAGAGATTCAGGACAAGCTGGATGCTACCGATGCCTGGAACATAGACAATAAGCTCGAACGCGCCATGGATGCTCTCCGTTGTCCGCCGGATGACAAAAAAATCGCTGTTCTTTCCGGCGGTGAGAAACGCCGTGTGGCTCTCTGCCGTCTGCTGCTCCAGCAACCCGATATCCTGCTTCTCGACGAGCCTACCAACCACCTTGATGCAGAATCGATTGACTGGCTTGAGCAACATCTTCAGCAATATCCGGGCACAGTCATAGCCGTGACACACGACCGTTATTTCCTTGACCATGTGGCAGGATGGATTCTTGAACTTGACAGAGGCGAAGGTATACCATGGAAAGGAAACTATTCGTCATGGCTCGACCAAAAGACACAACGCATGGCTCAGGAAGAGAAACAGGCAAGCAAACGCCGCAAGACTCTGGAACGCGAGCTTGAATGGGTACGTATGGCTCCCAAGGCGCGCCAGGCAAAAGGAAAGGCTCGTCTGTCAAGCTATGACCGGCTGATGAACGAAGACCAGAAAGAACGCGAGGAGAAACTTGAAATCTATATTCCCAACGGTCCGCGTCTCGGCAACAAGGTGATCGAAGCCAAACATCTTGCCAAGGCGTATGATGACAAGGCATTGTTTACCGACCTCAACTTTATGTTGCCTCCTAACGGTATTGTCGGAGTGATAGGACCTAACGGAGCAGGAAAGACTACACTCTTCCGTCTGATAATGGGGCAGGAACGTCAGGATGCAGGTGAGTTTGAAGTTGGTGAGACCGTAAAGATCGCGTATGTTGATCAGAACCACAAGGATCTGTCTCCCGAAAAGAGCGTATACGAGGTTATTTCTCAGGGAGTGGAGTCGTTCCGTATGGGTGGCAGAGACATGAACGCCCGCGCTTACCTGAGCAAATTCAATTTCACCGGTGCTGATCAAGAAAAGAAAATCGGTGTTCTTTCCGGCGGAGAGCGTAACCGTCTCCACCTTGCAATGGCGCTCAAAGAGGAAGGGAATGTACTTCTTCTCGATGAGCCGACCAATGATATTGACGTCAACACACTCCGCGCGCTTGAGGAAGGTCTTGAGAACTTTGCAGGCTGTGCTGTCGTAGTGAGCCACGACCGTTGGTTCCTGGACCGTATCGCCACGCATATCCTTGCATTTGAAGGAGACAGTCAGGTCACTTATTTCGAAGGATCATACTCAGAATATGAGGAGTTCAAGAAGAAGCGTGACGGCGGCATCGACACCCCGCACCGCATAAGATACCGCAAACTCACAAAATGACAGTGGTGTGAAACCCCAGAGAAAAAAAAGGCGTCACTTGTTATGTAACAAGTGACGCCTTTTTATGTCTTAGTCTGTTTTCTGTATCAGACAAGCTTGATCCATTGGTCATGCTCACCAGGCAGAAGGTCGATAACCGGAATCTCTATCATTGTGTAGCAACCTGGCGACAGACGGAACGAGGCACGTGCACAAGCCACAAGTATCTGGGCTGTGAGTGCCGGGTTGTTTATCGCCATGTCGAATTCGAAACGCTGGCTGTGTGTCTTTCCCGACACTCCCTTGCGCACCATATTCACACCATGACCGACATCCTTGAGCGCATCAACGCTCTCCACGGCAATGACGTGTGTCTCGTCTGATGCGAAATAGGGATCTTCCTTGATACTCTTTGCCACAGTAGCAAGTTCATAGCCAGGCAACAGCTCTACATATACCATGCGGCGGTGTATGCCTGTTCCTAACGGGATTGTCATGGAAAGGGCGTCTTTTACACCCTCTTTTGATTTTACAGCCACAGTATGTCCCATACTCATTCCGGGACCGAAATTAGTATATGTGATTCCCTTGGGAGCAATAGCCTCAAGCAATGCACGCACCACGGAATCGCTTCCCGGATCCCATCCTGCCGACAGCACGCTGACTGCGTTTCCAGCCTTCGAGGCTTCATCAAGACGCTTGCGCAGTTCGGGAATCTGACCGTGGATGTCGAATGAATCCACCGTATTGATACCCATGGCAAGAATCTCCTTTGCATGCTCTTCCACACTGCGTGTCGGAGTTGCAAGAATCGCCACGTCCACGTTCTGCAGTTCTTTGATTGATCCTACAACCGGAATCTCTGCCGGTATATCTTCTCTGTCAGCCGAATTACGGCGAACTATGCCCGCAATCTCGAAATCGGGAGCTGTCTCTATTGCCTCAAGCGAGTAACGGCCAATGTTGCCATATCCTACTATCGCTATTCTTTTCTTATTCATTCTGGGTAATTATTTTTAGAAGCTGTTTAAAAATAAAAGTTAAATTTGGGGCGGCTATCTCCGGTTAAAATACGATTCTTCCTTTTTTTGCCTGCTCAAGCATTTTTGTGCCTGGCACGAGATAAACCTCAAGACGGCGGTTCCTCTCACGGTTGGTCAGAGAATTGTTCTCTACAAGCGGCATATCATCACCATACGCGTAGGAGAAAAGATAACGGGTGTCACATCCTTCTTTCACGAACCAGTCGAACAACGCCGTGGAACGCTCCTCCGTTATATGCTCGCGATATTTCTCGGATCCTGTATTGTCAGTGTGCATGACGAGAAGAACCCTATACATATCCGGCTCGCGCAGATAGCGTTTTAACGGTGCAAGCAACGATGCCGCCTCTTTCCTAACCTCCACCTCATTGGGTGCGAAAAGCTTCGATGCCGGAATGGTTATCAGCAGCACTTCCTTGTTGCGGTATGTCTCCACCATCGATGAATTTTTCGCGTTATATTCTTTATTATAGAGACGGTTTCTACCCTCTTTCTCCTGGAACTTACGTATCAGATCTGCACTTTTTCCATCAAGCCCGACACTGTTTATCATCTCGCGGAACGACATCTCGTCAAGAGCATCGATACGCTGAAGGGCAGTCTCTCCCCTCGCTGCTAACGCAGAAATGGATATAGCAGCAGAGAGCAGCGCTTTAGAAAATATCTTCAATTGATTCCTCATATTCAAGTTCTCCTTTCACTATAAGGTTGATGTCTTCAGGATCCATCACGACTTCGCCGTCTTTTCTGATTTCTTTTGCCACAAATGCTGAAAGCTTGGCTATATCGAGTTCCTCCTCTTCTGTCACTCCGGCATCTATTTTCAGATAACCGTTTTTCTCATACCAATCCCATATTATGTCGATAACGTAAAGTATATCGTCATCATCATAAAGCTCGCTTACCTGCGCCGGCAATGTCTCTCGGATGAATCTGATAGCGTCATCCTCGTCATATTTCATCAATTCGCTCATATTATATGTCTGTTGTATTCAAAGAAACTGAACTCGTCTTGACTTTTTTACTAAAGTTTGAATAATTATGTCGTTGATTCTTTTCTCAGCCTCATCGGATCTTTCCGGTTGTTTTGACCCCTCTAATCACCGCCAGTCTTAAGTTTCCGGCTCTTCGAGTGGAGAAACCACCTCGGAAATATCTTGCTGATATCAAGAAAAATAAGTCAAGACGATTTCACTGTTTAGTGCATCGTACTGAATCATTAATCCTCTGATTTATTCAGGGAAACAAGCCCTTCCGGCAAAGAGGTGTGAATCTCCCTTCTTTCCTCATTTATGTCTATGATAAATTCGTCTGCGAGGGGAATATAAATCTCTTCATCATCCGGAGTGCGCACGACCATGAGTTCATTTTCAGTTGTGTCATCAATAAATTCAAGTGTCCCGATCTCTCCCTCAAGCCTGTCGATAACCTTGAAGCCTTCAAGATCATCCTCAAGCATCACATCGCCCACATAATCCTGAAGCTCATCGCGTGGAACAAGAATCGCACTGTTTACAAATTCCGCGGCATCCTCCACGCTGTCAACCCCCTCGAGTTTTATCAGAAAGGACGTAGTTCCTTTTCCGCGTATTGATTCCGCATAATAAGGCACCGGGATTCCGTCAGTCTCTATAATGAGCGGATTGCCATCCTTCACATATTCTTCAGGAATATCAAGAATAGCGTTAAGCTCCCCTTTCAGTGCGTGGGTTTTCTGGAACTTCCCTATTTCAACCAGTTTTTCTTTGTCAATCATCTATTCTAATGATTTTCGCGCCAAGTCGGTTCAGTCGACTGTCGATATTTNCATAACCACGGTCAATCTGACCGATATTCTGTATCCTGCTTGTGCCCTTTGCTCCCATTGCCGCTATCAGCATAGCGATTCCGGCACGTATGTCGGGCGAGACCATGTCGGTTGCCCGTAGACTGTTGAAGTGTCCGGAGCCGATCACCACTGCCCTATGCGGGTCGCAAAGGATTATTCTGGCACCCATGTCCAGCAGTTTGTCCACAAAGAAGAGACGGCTCTCAAACATCTTCTGATGTATCAGCACACTCCCCTTTGCCTGAGTGCAGACCACCAGAAAAATGCTTATCAGGTCCGGAGACAACCCCGGCCACGGCGCATCTGCGATAGTCAGCGTGGAGCCATCGATGAAATTCTCAATCTCGTATATCTCTTTTTGGTCGATTCTGATATCATCACCCTCCACCTCGAGATGAACCCCAATTCTCTCGAATATCTCAGGCATAAGACCGAGATCTCCGTAACCTACATTCTTTAGAAGAAGATCGGACCCGGTCATTGCCGCCATACCTATAAAGCTGCCGACTTCTATCATGTCAGGCAATAAGCGGTGATTCGCACCTCCAAGACGCTCTGCGCCATGCACTGTAAGCATCTTTGCGCCGATTCCATCTATCTTCTCACCCATTCGACCCAACC
>NZ_CAJMXD010000108.1:0-8244 GCF_905219685.1 Barnesiella sp. CU968 | reverse complement strand
GAAAGATCCGCTGAGGTTGAGAAAAGAATTAACAATATCATTATTTTAACTTTCGTAAATAAGTCAAGACGAGTTCACTGTTAAAGGCTGTTTAAAAAACTATCTAACATGTCAATTAATTTATGCTACTTATGAATCGGTTTTCATTCAAAAAGCTCCTGACAAGCATTCTGCTTCTAACATCAACCATACCAGGCATCAAGGCTGACAATACAATGTCAGACGGAATCGTATATCAAGACAAACACGTAAGATTCACGGTTGTGACAGATGGATTAATGCGGATGGAGTATTCTCCTGACGGCAAGTTTATCAATGACAAATCTCTTGTTGCCGTATGCCGTAATTATCCGGCAGCCTCAGCAGAAGTTAAAGAAGATGGTCAAAACATTATTGTATCCACATCAAAGATGACCCTGCGGTATAAAAAAAATTCAGGTGCATTCAAATCCGATAATCTTTTCATCGAATCGTCAGGCAACATAAAACCGTTCAAATGGTGTCCGGGAACGGAACAGAAAAACAACCTTCTGGGCACAACCCGCACCCTTGACCAATGGGACGGACCGGACATAATGAAAAAAGGGGAAGACGGGAAAAGACATCCCGTGCCGGGAAAACTTGACAAAGGACTTCTGGCACGCGATGGATGGACCTTAATTGACGATTCTAAGAATTTTTTATTCGACAATAACCCCGACATGGAATGGGTAAAGACTCGAAAAGTCAAGAAAGGTGCACAAGACTGGTATTTCATGGCATACGGCAATGATTACAAGACTGCACTCAAAGATTTCACTACCCTTGCAGGCAAAATTCCCCTTCCTCCAAGATATGCATTCGGATATTGGTGGTCAAGGTGGTGGGCATATTCCGAACATGAATTCAAGCAGCTCATAAAAGATTTTGAAGACTACCGGATTCCTCTGGAAGTATTGGTAATCGACATGGACTGGCATTATACGGATGAAGCACACGGAGGATGGACCGGATGGACCTGGAACGAATGGCTTTTTCCAAACCATCGTAAATTCCTGAATTATTTACGCGATAAAAACCTTAAAGTAACCCTTAACCTTCATCCGGCATCGGGTATCAAGAAATTCGAGGCTGCATACCCTGACGTGGCACGTGAAAACGGCATTGATCCCTCTTCAGAGAAAGACGTTGAATGGGTGACATCCGACAAACGGTTTGTCAACAGTGTCTTCAGAAATATTTTAAATCCCATGACAGATGAAGGTGTCACATTTTGGTGGCTCGACTGGCAGCAAGACCTTTATGATTCAAAAATAGACAGCCTCAGCAACACATGGTGGCTCAACTATACTTTTTTCACAAAAATGGCAAAAGAACGGAAAGTCCGTCCTATGCTTTATCACAGATGGGGAGGACTTGGCAACCACCGCTATCAGATCGGTTTTTCAGGAGACAATTATGTAACGTGGAAATCGCTTGATTTTTTACCCTGGTTCACAGCAACGGCATCAAACGTATGCTATGGATTCTGGAGTCATGATCTTGGGGGGCATTACATGGCTGCTGGCGATACCGTTACAAACCCGGAATTGTATATACGCTCAATGCAGTTCGGCACATACGCCCCAATAATGCGGACACACTCCAATAAAAACGCCCGCCTCGTTAAGGAACCCTGGAATTTTGACCGCAATACGCTGAATGCTATCCGCGATGCCATACAAAGCCGTTACGAACTTGTTCCATATATCTATACCATGGCGCGAAAAAGCCATGACACATCAGTGTCGATATGTCGTCCCATGTATTACGATTACCCGGAAAATGACGAAGCATATGCCATGAAAAACCAATACATGTTCGGAGACCGTATGATAGTAATGCCTGTTACAAGTCCCGGAGTCGATGGATTTTCCGAAATTGAAGTGTGGCTTCCGGAGGGAGACTGGTATGAGAAAGCCACTGGAACAATGCTTCATGGCGGCAAGACATACAAACGTAAATTCGCTTTGGACGAGACCCCGGTATACATCAAATCCGGCTCCATAATACCCCTTCATGCAGAAAAAGAAAAGACGCTGCGCCGCAATGACGCTCCCATAGCATTCACTATATATCCCGGAGAGAGCGACAGCTTCATGTTATATGAAGACAACGGAGATGACCAGAAATACGACAACGAACATGCATTCACGGAGGTTTCCAGCAATCGTAATCACAATATGCTTACGTTCACTATATCTCCACGCAAGGGAACATATGCCGACATGCCGGCAAGCCGACGTTTTGAGATCCGCATTCCTGCAACAGCAAGACCATTAAAAGTAAAAGTAGACGGGATAGAATCTCAATATTCCTATGATCCTACCCAACTATGTACCATAATAAATATTCCGGAGAAAAGCTGCGACATTGAACGCACCGTGGAAGTGACACTGCCTGAAGGCTCTGAAATAACTGACGGAACAATAGGCAACATGAAACGCTTCGTGGAAGCATTCGGAGGATTAAAAAACATATATGCCAAACTTAGAGTCAATAGTGATTTCGGACCGATGGCAACAATATATGAGGCACTCGAATATTATCCCGAACGCAACAGTGAACTTATAAGTCAATTCAACAGTCGCTATGCCCGCATTCATGAAATTGTGAAAGAGCAGGAAATGAGCGACAAAGCCAGAAACTGGTTCTTGAAAAAACTCGGAATTGAACAAGATCCGGATAATCTTAAGTAAGCGGTAAAACAGGCAATGGCAGAAGAAGGCACACATAACGAATCTAAACTGATAGCTTCATTAAGAAGCGGATCGGTCCATGCGTTTGATGCTTTGTATGATATGTATTACAGACGTATCTATGGGTATTGCCTGAATTTCACCAAATCTCAGAAAGATACAGAAGATATTGTTCAAGAGATATTTATCAAGTTATGGCTTAACCGGAAAAGTATTTATGTCGATGAGTCTATCAGCAATTATCTTTTCAGCATAGCCAAAAACAAACTGATAAGCATTTTAAGGACAAACATAGGCTCCCCTCATTATGAAGATTATATCGACTATTGTGAAACAATAGGCACTGAAGACGAATCCTTATTGGAATATAAAGAATTTGCAGACATGGTGGAACGCGGCATTTCAAAACTGCCGCCTATGCAACAGCGCATAGTCAGACTGTCTAAATTCGCATATATGTCAAACAAGGAAATCGCACATCTCTGCAACATCACTGAACAGACTGTAAAGAATCAGCTTGTCAGCGGATTGAAAAGAATAAGAAGCTATCTGGATTCCCAAGATGCCTGTTTCATTCTTATCATAATCTTAGCCTGCGGATTAACATCATCCACATAACCTGTAGGCTGTTTTAACAACAGTTTTTAGAAACTGTATAAAATACAAAACGATCATGAAAGACCTCATTAGAAAATATCGGGAAAACAAGTTATCAAGGGAAGATCTAAGGATTCTCCGTGATAAACTGCAGTCAATTCCTCCTGAAGATCTGAATAAAGCGGTTCTTGAAGACTGGGAAAACTACCCGGCTGTCAATTACGACGATGATGACCCGCATAAAGAAAAGACCTTATGCGATATTCATCATTTACTGAAAATCGAAAGAAAAGGCTTCAGTAATTCATTCCGGAATATTTCGCGCAATGTGGCAGCCATGCTCCTGCCTGTTTTCATGATCGCAACAATATATTATTATACACATCCGGCTGCCAACCCCTCTTTTATGGCTGTCACAACCGAAAAAGGAGAACGAGCGTCAGTGTTTCTTCCTGACGGAAGCCGGGTCATGCTTAACGGATCATCCTCTATTTCATATGATGCAGACGCTTTTTCACGCGGAAACAGGAATATAGAATTCTCAGGAAAGGCTTTTTTCAATATCACAAAAGATCCACGACACCCGTTTGCTGTGAATGCCACCGGATTAAAAGTGTCAGTCATGGGAACCAAGTTTAATCTCAAGGCTGTCAGAAAAGATCCCGAAGCTGTGTTATATCTCAAATCCGGACTTGTGAGTCTACTGTCTGAAAAAAGCGGTAAAAACGCCATTGTGCATCCCGGTGAGAAGGCTGTGCTCAATTACGGTAACGGACACATCAGCATTAGCCAACCGGACCAGAATGAAAACATACTGGCATGGCACACGAAAAAACTCAGTTTTAACGATGAAGATCTATACTCTGTAATATCCACTATCGAAAAATATTATGGCTGCAAAATAATTGTAGAAGGAGCAAATATTGACAACAGTATTTTTACCGGCACAATACCCACTGACAATCTGCAGCTTTCAATTGATGTAATAGAGCGGATATTCAACGTCAGACTCAAGATAAAAAATAGATCCCATTAAACACATGTTTTATAACATGCAGCCCCGAATAGTACATTTAATGTAAAGTTGCGTCTTGGACTTTACGAAAAACCAATAACAATTCGATTAACCTTATGAACCGATTGAAAAACGTATTACGGCACATCCTATGCATTTTCTTTCTGTCGCTTTTAGCACAGACGGCAAATGCTCAGGATGCAAAAGTGACAATCGACATTCACGATGCGTCACTTAAGAGTCTATTGAAGACCATTGAAAAGCAGACACCCTATCATTTCTCGTATAACAGCGCAGACGTGTCACGGGTACGCAACATTACCATGAAGTTATCCCAAACGCCAGTATCGGCAGTGCTCGTAAAGGCTCTGGATAAAACAGGTCTGACGTATTACATGATGTCAAATGAAATAATAGCGATATCACCAAAAGGTAAAACTGCAGGGAAAGAAAAGAAAGAAAATTTCAAGGTAAATGGTGTTGTCACACATGAAGACGGAGAGCCTGTGATCGGAGCCACAGTTTCAGTGGTTGGCAGCAAGAATGTTGTAACGACAGATATTGAAGGTAAATTCAGTCTTAACAACATCAGGAAAGGGGACAAACTAAACGTTTCTTATTTTGGGTGCGATCCGGCGAAGCTGACTGTAAAAGATTCCTCTCCTGTCAATCTTACCCTTTATCCATCGGCTTCGGATCTAAACGAAGTTGTTGTGATTGGATACGGAACGACAGAACGGAAACGGGTCACGACAGCCATATCCAGCGTAAAGGGAGAAGACCTTCTGCAGGGTGTGGGAGGCTCCACAATAGCCACGGCTATAAAAAGCAAGATACCCGGACTGATTATAGACAGCTCCAACAACCCCAACGGCGTTCCCACATTTCAGTTAAGAGGAGTCGCATCGGTAAAAGGCAGCTCCGGACCACTCATTGTCATTGACGGGATTCCGGGAGGAGACCTCCGCTCCATAAACCAGGAAGACATCGAATCCATAGATGTGCTGAAAGACGCTTCGGCAGGGGCAATCTACGGCACCCGTGCGGCAGGAGGTGTCATTATAGTGACCACACATAATGGAAAAAGCGGACGTGTGAAAGGCACTTTCTCTAACGAATTTTCCATTGATCATCTCCGCAAACGTCCGCAGATGCTGTCCGCAGAAGAATACGTCACGGAATTTGTAGAGAACGGCTATGGTGCCGACTATGGCTATGCCACTGACTGGTATGATGAAATGATAAATGACAATGCATTTTCACATAAGCACACCCTTACGCTGACAGGTGGCAGCGACAAGGCAAACGTATATGCATCTCTTATGTATGGAGATGACAACGGCATTATAAAGAAAAACTCCAGAACAGATTATTCAGGGCGTTTGAACGCAAATTTCAACATGTTCAAGAACCGCGTCCAACTGAATGTGCGTCTCCAGGTTCGCAGGTCGACACGTGTGAATTTCGGAGGTAACTCAGGACTCTACACGGCAATGCAGGCAAACCCGACAATACCGCTGATGGATCCGGACAATCCTAATCAATATAATGTTGACAATTACGGACTGACCGGTACAAATACAAGTCCGGTTGCCGACATAATGTATCGCGACGGACGCACGAACGACCAATGGATCACCGGAACTGGAACAATAAAGTATCATGTAATAAAAGGGCTTGACCTCATCGGCACCGCAAATATCGACCTCCGCGAAAGCCGGACATGGCTTTGGTGGGACCCGTTGCACCGGTCAATGCAGGATACCGGCAAAAACGGCAAGGCTTCACACTCTTTCGGTCGGGACAGATATAATTCATATGAAGCCTACGCTTCCTATAAACTTGATTTCTTCGACAACCATCACATTGACGCAGTGGCGGGGTGGAGCTTCAATGAAAACCACGGTGATTCTTTCGAGGCTGCAAATTCGGATTTCACCGTAGAAGGCGTCGGGCCATGGAATCTGGGAGAAGGCTCTGACATGAAAGAGGGACTTGCATCCATGGGGTCAACCAAAGACACACGCCAAAGACTGATAGCGTTCTTCGGTCGCGTAAACTATTCCTATGACGACAGGTATCTTTTCATGGCATCATTCCGTCGTGAAGGTTCCTCTAAATTCGGACCTGAAAACAGATTCGGAAATTTCTGGGCGCTCTCAGGCGGATGGCGCATCAATCGTGAGCAATGGCTAAAAGACGTGGAATGGGTCAACGATTTAAAGATCCGTCTCGGATACGGGGTTACCGGTAACAACGGAATCCCTTCGGGCATTTACACACCTGTTGTCGGATATTATGGCGACTATCCGGTAAACGGACAATGGATACACGCCTACGGCACCGGGGCAAGCTTCAACCCTGCCATCAAATGGGAAGAGAAAAACGAATTCAACATAGGAACAGACTTCTCTCTGTTTAACGGCCGTCTATGGGGTCGTTTCGACTGGTATCACCGCAAAGTCAACGACCTTGTCTATTCCGTGTTGGTGCCCCTGCCCGACTATATGTATGACCATTGTTATAAGAACATCGGATCCTTGTCAAACACCGGTTGGGAATTAGAGATAGGCGGCACCATACTCCAGACCCACGGTTTCAAATGGAACACGGCATTACGCCTTTCCGGGAATAAATCCAAAATATCCCGACTCGGTGACGAAGGCGCCTACATGGATTCCTCCGCCCTACCCGCTCCCGGAAGCCCCGGCAGCGTGATGAGGATATCGGCACAATCCAACATCGGACAATACTGGCTATACCGCTTCGCCGGACTTTCCGACGAAGGTAAATGGCAGATATACGACAAAGACAATAATATCGTTCCTGCCAATTCTACATACCTGAAAGCTGAAAACCGGGTCTATAAAGGCAACGCCCTTCCCAAATGCATGCTTTCCATGGATCACAGCCTCTCTTTCCGTAATTTCGATCTGAGCATGCAATTCCATTCATGGCTGGATTTCGACATATACAATGCCAATGCCATGTATAACGGAATACGCACGAAAACAGGCACGAACGTTTTGCGTGACTGGTATTACGACCATAAGGAAATAAAAGACGGAGACCACGTGCTCACAGACTATTTTCTTGAAGACGGCTCATTCCTGAAGATAGATGCCATAACCTTGGGATATACGCTCCCCATGAAAAAATGGACAAATGACTACCTGCAGTCATTCCGGTTCTATTTCACGGCACGCGATGTGGCATGTTGGACAAAATATAGCGGATATAATCCGGAAGTACAGGCAACCGGACTTTTCCCCGGAACAGAGCTTCCCAATATAGGCTATCCGGTGGCAGCGCGTTTCACATTCGGCATACAAATGAATTTCTAAACTCACATTCAAATGAAAACTATAAGATATATTTCACTCATGGCAATTGCAGGATGCCTACTGTCATCCTGCGACATGAACGAAGAAAACTATACGAGCACCACTCCCGAAATTTTTGCCACGACTCCTGAAAAAGTCGACGCACTCGTGGCATGCGCGTTCGTTGACCGCACGGTCTTCCTAATCAATGAAAGATGGTATGCACAGGAATATTCAACCGATGAAATGATATGCCCCACAAAAACGTCAGGAGACTGGTATGACGGAGGTAGCTACGCAAGGATGCATTACCATCAGTGGACCACCAACGAGAGCATCATACGATCCACCTACAACGGGGTGATGCAAGGTGTTTCAAGAACAAACGAGGCGTTGACATTCCTGCAGCGCATAGATCTTGAGAAAATCGGGCTTGACGAGAAATATATAGAAGAGACTCAGGCGCAACTGCATTCCCTCCTTGGATGGTTCTATATGAGAGGACTGGATTATTTCGGTGGCTTGCCGCTTTACAAAGGTGACGATCACGGCATGCGTCCCCGCGCCACAGCGCGTGAAACCTTCAACTTTA
>NZ_CAJMXD010000107.1:0-8354 GCF_905219685.1 Barnesiella sp. CU968 | reverse complement strand
GAAAGCATCCAAAAGATTCAAAATTTAAATAAGCACAGCATTTACTTATTATAAACTAATTTTCAATACTTACTTATAAAATATAAACAACAGTAAAGATGAATCCTCATAGATATTGCGTCGTGATGTGTGGCGGCGTGGGTACCCGTTTCTGGCCATTCAGCCGTAGCGGCATGCCCAAACAATTCCTCGACTTCTTCGGAACCGGTCGCAGTCTGTTACAGATGACCGTGGACCGTATCCGGCCCCTCGTTGATCCTTCAAGAATAATTCTTGTGACCAACAGCGCATATGCTTCCATAATCCGTGAGCAATTGCCCGATATCAAGGAAAGCAACATCCTGCTTGAACCGGCACGCCGTAACACGGCGCCATGTCTCTGCTGGGCTGCGCGCCATATCCAGGCTCTGGATTCCGAGGCGTCTATTGTGGCGCTCCCTTCGGATCACCTCATACTCAAGGAGGATGTGTTCCGTCAGACTCTTGAAGATGGTTTTGACTTCGTGGAGAAGGGAGACCGTTTGCTTACCCTCGGCTTGAACCCCACAGCTCCGGCAACAGGTTACGGTTATATACAGCGTGGAGTGGCAGTGGAGAATTTTCCGGGCATATGCAAGGTGAAATCATTTACGGAGAAACCTAACCTTGAAATGGCAAAGGTCTTTATATCCACCGGTGAGTTCTTCTGGAATGCGGGAATATTCCTGTGGAGAGCCGACAGTATCCTTCGCGCCTTTGACAGATACGACAGGGAGACCGCAGCGGTATTCGATGCCGGAGTTGGGGTATACGGTACGCCGGGAGAAATGAATTTCATCAACACATCTTTCCCGAACACCCCCTCGATTTCCATAGACTATTCGATTATGGAGAAGGCGGATAATGTGTATGTGAAGACAGCTGACCTCGGATGGAGTGATCTTGGTTCGTGGAAAGCTCTTTATGACGCCTCCCCCCATAATGCTGACGGAAATGTGAGCCAGAACTGCAAGGTTCTGACATATGACTGCCGAGACACAATATTTGCCGTAGGTGACGACAAGATAGTCGTGGCGTCAGGTCTTGACAACTATATAGTTGCTGAGAACGGGAACGCACTGATGATTTATCCGATTGAAGAAGAGCAGAGAATACGCAATATCGTCAACGATGTCCGTGCCAGATTCGGTGAGGATTACGTATGACATAAGGGATAAAATATCTCAAAGAAGGATGTAAAAAATAGTTTTTTACAACTGCAAACGATACAAAAATGTAACGGGTCATGCCAAAAGGGATGACCCGTTATTGTCAGATTGGAAAAACTTTACTAATTTTGCGGGAAAAGCAGTTATATAATACACTAATCAAGCAGTTCAATCAGACATGACCAGCGACTTGTTTAAGAGGTATGTATGGTTGATAGATGTAGTCAACCAGGCAGGGAAACTAACCTACGAAGAGATTTCAAGCCTATGGGAAAGGTCTCCGCTGAATGAAGACCGTTCGCCATTGGCACTCCGTACATTTCATAATCACCGCTATGTGGTGGATAAGCTGTTCGGAATCACCATCGCCTGCAAGCGAAAGGGAGGCAACTATTATTATCTTAAGGATAATGCCGATGCCAAGTATTCGACGCAACTTAAGATATGGATGCTTCAGACGCTCAGCAACTCACATGCACTTGAATCGGAAAAGAGATGTCGCGACCGCGTGCTCGCCAATGACAATCCCGATGAGAAGTTCGGTCTTGCAGCCGCAATCGAGGCTATGGAAAAGAATGTATGCGCAAGGATAGTCAATTCCATTCCCAAGACACCGGAGCATCTGACCGAATTCACTCTTGAACCTTATTGCGTGAGATTCTGGGGCAATTCATGGTATATTCTCGGCAAGATACACGGACGCAAGGATATTCTTGTGTTTGATCTTTCAAGAGTGCTCAATCTTGAGATCTCGAATATAAAATTCAATTATGACGAGAACTTCGAGCCGGAGAAATTCTTCGAGAACTATTATGGAATGGATGTTGACACAGAGCTTGAACCTGTCACGGTGCGTCTGCGCATTGGTGACGGTACCCGCGATCTTATCCGCACCCAGATTCTTCATGATTCGCAGAAAGAGGTGATGGCTGATTTCGATTCCTCGATATTCGAGTATCATCTTGTCCCCGGCGAGGAATTCAAACGCCGTATTCTTCTTATGGGGGATGACGCGGAGGTTGTCAGCCCGCAGGAACTGCGCGATGAGATGGGAGAGATAATCTGCCGGATGTCGAAAAAATATACCCGCTGAGAAGAGGAAAAAAACAGTGGAAATAAAAAATGCCTGATATTTTCATGTCAGGCATTTTTTTTGTATTTTCGTGAGGTAAAACCTTTGAACAGATTCTTACTTATGAATAGATACAATCATAGTGGCTTACATATATTCCGTTATCTGATGTTCTTTATACCGCTGTTTTGGGCAGGATGTGTGAAGAATGAGATAAAGGTGGAATATCAGCTTCCGTCAAATGTCAATGACGCATACAGAATGGTATATTATGCATCGGATCCGGTGAAAGGGTGGTTTGTGGAGACCGTAGCTGCCGTGCAGGGGGGGAAGGCTCAGGTGATATGTGTCACGGCGAATCCGACAATAGTATATATACCGGGGGCTGGTTCTGTGCCTAAAGCAGCGTTTTATGCGGAAAGGGGAGACAAGATAAAGATTACCGGCGAAGGCTCTGATCCATACTCATGGAATATTTCCGGCAACAGGCTCACGGAGGAATGGAACGTATGGCGGCTTGATAATAAAACGGTGTTGTCATCCGGCGATTACAGTAAGATAAATACGGCTGTCGAGAAATATGTAAAGGCAAATCCGGATAATCCATTGTCCACGCTGCTGCTGCTCATTTATTTCAACAGGCGTGAAGATGATTCCCGATTCCGTGGATTATGGCAGGTGCTGAAGGGGAAGGCTCTTGAACCCAAGTGGATGCAACTGGTCGGACGTGGTGACATGCCAGGCGGCTCACCTGTGGTGCCACATAAGGTTCAAGAGATGATCTTGCATACATTCGGCAATGGAGTTGACACTCTGCATATCGGAAACCAACCGGTGCTGCTGTATTTCTGGAGAGAGAAAGACGCGGGGAGGGAAGACAGGCTGATTCTGCTGAAGAAACTTGTTGAAGACTTTCCTGACTCGACTTCCCGTATCATCGCCGATGTGTGTTTTGATCCCGATTCCATCGGGTGGATGTCGGTGGTGCGGAAGGATTCATTGTCGAAAGTTGTCAGGGGGTGGAATTTCCATGCCGAGACCGATTCTCTGATGATAAGGGCAGGTGTCTCGCGCACTCCCTGGTTTATGGTTTTCGATGAGTCCGGTAAGGCAGTTTATGTCGGTGACAAGAGTGATGACGCTGACAAGGCTTTCAGGAAGACTGCGGATAAGAAAGCCCCCAAAAAATAACGGTAAAAAGAGATGCTTATGCTGACAAAAGTATATTCCGCCGCAATCAACGGCATAGATGCCTTTCCGGTGACAATAGAGACAGTCATGACAAACGGAATAGGTTTTTCGATAGTGGGTATGGCGGATCAGTCTGTCAGGGAAAGCTATCAGCGCATCGCCGCGGCATTGCAGTATTCCGGTTTTTCGTTTCCTCATTTCCGGATAACGGTAAACCTTTCACCGGCTGACGAACGCAAGGAAGGAGCGTCTTTCGATCTTCCGATCGCAATAGGTCTTCTGACATCCTCGGAGATGATCAAGTGTGACAACCTCGGCGAATACATGATGATGGGGGAACTAAGCCTCGACGGCTCGGTTATGCCCGTAAAAGGAGCGTTGCCTATGGCAATAAAGGCGAGGGAGATGGGCTTCAAACGGCTTATTGTTCCTGAGGCAAACGTGACGGAAGCTGCCGTTGTCAATAAGATTGACGTATTCGGGGTGAAAAATCTCGCGCAGGTGGCGGCGTTGCTTGGTGGCACTTCGGATCTTCAGCCCGTCAGGATAAACACACGGGAACTCTTTACCCGCCAGTTTGAGGAATTCGATTTCGATTTTTCAGAAGTGAAAGGGCAGGAGAGTGTCAAACGCGCGTTTGAAGTGGCATGTGCCGGAGGGCATAACATATTGATGGTCGGTCCTCCCGGGGCTGGCAAGTCAATGATGGCAAAACGCCTTCCATCAATCTTACCGCCGTTGAGCATGGCAGAGGCACTCGAGACAACGAAAATACATTCTGTTGCCGGCAAGCTCTCCCGCGGTGCTATGCTCATGACCCGGCGACCGTTCCGCACGCCGCATCATACCGTCTCTCCCGTGGCACTTGTAGGAGGAGGTGCCAATCCGATGCCGGGTGAGATTTCGCTGGCTCATAACGGCGTGTTGTTTCTCGATGAGTTTCCCGAGTTTCCGCGCCATGTGCTCGAAGTGATGCGACAGCCGATTGAAGACAGGGTGATAACGGTTGCAAGAGCCAAATATACTGTAAATTATCCGGCAAGTTTCATGCTTGTCGCCTCCATGAATCCATGTCCCTGCGGTTATTATGGTCATCCGACCAAATCCTGTACGTGCACTCCCGGACAGGTGTCTAAATACATGAACAAGATTTCCGGACCATTGCTTGACCGCATAGACATACAGGTGGAGATAGAACCGGTGGCATTTGACGATATTGCCGACAAGGCTCCGGCGGAAAGTTCTGTGTCGATACGTGACCGTGTGATGAAGGCAAGAACCATACAGCAGGAGAGATACCGTAATCTTCCCGGAATACATTGCAACGCACAGATGAATTCAAGGTTGCTTCATGAATACGCATGGCCTGACGAGGAGGGACTTTCAAAACTTAAAGAGCGCATGACGCGCCTTAACATGTCGGCACGTGCCTTCGACCGTATTCTTCGTGTGGCACGCACAATTGCCGATCTTGATTCATCCGAGAGGGTTGAATCGCGACATATAGCGGAGGCGATAGGCTACCGTTCCCTCGACCGGGCTTCATATGGCAAGACTTTCTGATATTACATGCATACGCGGTCTCTGAAAGCCGCTAAAATTTTTACCTGCTCCAATTGACTGTCTATCACTGAAAAACGCAGGAATCCTTAACAATTTTTCAGATACTGTAAACCTTTTCTTATTCAGAATGATTATAAGTAATAAAAAGAACTAAATTTGTACGTTATTTAGAATAATTCTTAGAAAGACTCCTCATGCTGATGTTTCAGAGTGAGGAAAATGTATTAACCCCAATGCTTATGCTGACACCATTATTGCTTTTTGCGTCGGTAGCCGCACTCTCAGATTCCGAGATTCCGGCAGATACCGTAACATTGCCCGATGTCGTTGCTGCGGCGCCTGCCAAGACAAATGTGACATTGCTCCCGTTGAACACGAATATAGTGACCGAAGAGGTAATTGACAAATCGGCGGAAACTTCCTTGCTGCCAATTCTTGTCAATAAGGTCCCCGGTCTGTTTGTGACCGAACGCGGTTTCGCGGGCTACGGAGCCTCGGGAGGTTCTGCAGGAACCGTAAACATACGTGGTGTGGGTCAGGGAAACAAAGTGCTTTTCCTTGTGGACGGACAGCCGCAGTGGGCAGGAGTTTTCGGACATGCCATGCCCGACACTTATGTCACCAACGGAGTGGAACGCGTCGAGATAGTAAAGGGTCCGTCATCGTTAATCTATGGCTCCAATGCCATGGGTGGTTCTGTGAATATCATTACCCGCCGTCACCTGCAGGATGGTTTCACCGGGCGTGCCCATGCTGAATTCGGGTCGTTCACAACCCAGAAGTTCGGACTGACAACCGGCTATCGCAAAGGTAAGTTCGGTGTTACAGTGGCGGGAGCTCTTGACCGCTCTAACGGCTATCGCGAAAACAGCGAGTTCTGGAATGCCAACGAGTTCATACAGTTTCAGTATAATCCCGTCAAGGAATGGGAAGTGGGGACAACCGTGGAGATGAATCAGACCAAAGCGAACAATCCCGGCACAGAGCAGGCTCCACTTGTGAGCATGTGGACCAAAGTGAACAGGGGTACAGCCTCAGTATACGCCAAAGACAACTATGAAAAGGCATCAGGAGGCGTGCAGGCATTCATCAACTGGGGCCGCAACTGGGTTGACGACGGTTATGCCCCTGATGCCACACCTACGGACTATATATTCAACTCCACAGATTATAACATGGGGTTCACGCTTTACCAGACCCTCAATCTCTGGCAAGGCAACGATCTTTCCGCCGGCATCGACTTCATGCATTGGGGCGGTCATGTGTGGAATACAGGTAAGGAAGACATATCCATGCGCAGTTCAGAGTTCAAGGGAAGTGAGAATGAAATCGCAGGCTATGTGATGATGCAGCAGGGATTATGGAATGACCTCCTTTCACTCAATGCCGGGGTGCGTCTGCAGCATGGATCGCAATATGGCAACGAATGGGTTCCGCAGGCAGGTTTCATACTCAAGCCATATGCCGGAGGTTCGCTGAAATTCTCATTCGGCAAAGGTTTCAGGGCGCCAAATCTGAGAGAACTTTATCTATACCCGCCGGCAAACGCGGATCTGAAGCCCGAATATATGTGGAATTATGACGTTGAGTTCAGGCAATGGTTGTTTGACAACCGTTTCAATATAGGGTTGTCGTTCTTCTTTATCGATGGCAAAAACATGATTCAGACTGCCCGAGTTGACGGCAGGCCGCGCAATGTGAATACAGGAACGTTCATAAACAAAGGGTTCGAGGTCGATGCCGCCTATCAGATTTCCGACGAATGGAGCGCAAGCGCGAACTACAGCTATCTCCACACAACCAACGACAATCTTCTTGGCGCACCCAAGAACAAGCTAAACGCTGAGGTCAGCTATACGCCCGGAAACCTTGAGCTGACACTTGAATCCAACACGATATGGAGCCTTTACACCGGAGCCCCCGACGGACACACGCAGAGCTATTCTCTGCTCAATCTGAGAGCCGGATACACATTCCGCACCAAGGTCGATGTAAAACCCTTCCTGAAACTCGATAATATCCTCAACAAGCACTACGAAATAATGTACGGCTGTCCGATGCCAGGCATGACGGTCATGGGAGGCGTTGAAATCAAGTTCTGATGCTTTT
Organism: Barnesiella sp. CU968; assembly: GCF_905219685.1. Lineage (NCBI taxonomy): Bacteria > Pseudomonadati > Bacteroidota > Bacteroidia > Bacteroidales > Barnesiellaceae > Barnesiella > Barnesiella sp. CU968. The sequence continues at coordinate 1,232 of NZ_CAJMXD010000107.1, read as the reverse complement.
CAGATGGTGGAATACTGCCGGATGCCGGTGATTACGCGGTAGAGTCCGTATATGCTTTCGGTGGGGATCAGAAACGGGGGATAGGCAGGATTGTAGCTGCGAGCCTCGATATATTCCATCGGAGAGTCCGGGAGGACGACACTGTCTCCGGCGGGGTAGATCACTTTCACGACAACGCCGTTTTCTGTGTCTATAACCATTGGGTGTCCCCAAGGGATGAAGGCTTTCTCGTTGATGCGTTTTATGAACAGTATGGAGCCGTCCTTGAATTCTGGCTCCATGCTGTCACCGGTAATGCGTATGCCGAAATCAACGCCCGGGACAGGAGATACAACCTTCTCGCAGTCGCGCAACATCACCCCCCGGCTCCATTGCTGCAGACAGCCCGCGTATGCCTCTACAGGAAGCATCGGCACTACATAACCCTTGCTGAGATCGGGGGATTCATCGTCAGAGGCGACAAGCATCTCTCCTTCGCCATACATAAGCCAGTCGCGGTTTACGTCGGGAAACAAGTCGAATACTACTTTGAGACGCTCTTTAGGCATCCCTTTGCGCATGGCTCCAATATAGGTAGGGGTAACTCCAAGATGGCGGGCAAATTCAGTCTGTGTCATATGCTTTGCCTTGAGCAGCTGAATGAGTCTCTGTTTCATAGTCTCCTCCATAGTGATATAGATAAAATATTAGCTTTGCAAAAATTAGTTTTTGCAAAGCTAATATTTTTTATTGTTATTGCCAAATAAAAATAGAGCTGTATTTCAAGAAAAAGGCTTCAACTCACGGGTAAGTGATATGAATTGCTCTACAGAGAGCCGTTCGGGGCGTAAAGAGAGTATCTCGCTGTCCGGAGCCATGCCGCTCTGCGCAATGAGAGACGCAAGGGAATTTCGCAGTGTCTTGCGCCGCTGCCCGAAAGCGGTCTTTACCACAGTCTTGAAGAATGCTTCGTCAACACCGAGTGACTCACGGCTGTTGCGTGTAAGGCGCAATACGCCGCTTCTGACTTTTGGCGGCGGCGCGAATACATGCGGTTCTACGTTGAAGAGATATTCGCAGTCGTACCATGCCTGCAGCAATACGGACAATATGCCGTATACTTTAGAACCCGGTCCGGAGCATATCCTCTCTGCCACTTCCTTTTGAAGCATGCCTGCCACAACCGGGATTTTTTCCTTGTAATCAAGAACCTTGAAAAATATCTGTGAGGAGATGGTATAAGGGTAGTTTCC
>NZ_CAJMXD010000106.1:0-8422 GCF_905219685.1 Barnesiella sp. CU968 | reverse complement strand
CACGTACTCTAACACGATACAATCCCGGTGCGGCTCTTTTGCCTTGAATGTCGCGGCAATCCCAGAATATGGATCCGGTGTTTTCCCTGCTTTTCCATATCAGTTTGCCTTCGGAATCTATGATCTCATAATCAAGCGGTGCGGAGAATATGCCTTCGACAGTAATTTCTATTTCATCTGCCGCCGCTTTCGAAGAGAGTGTGACTGAAAGGGGAGCGGTGCGGGGAATCTTTTCGAATGTCGTTTCCGCAGAGGACTTGTTTCCCGCCAGATCCGATGCTAAAACCGAGCAGGTGTGCGTTCCGCAGGCAGTGCCGGAAATATCGATATATCCAAGGAATTGGCGGTCTGTCGCCCTTGTCTCGCAGTATGAGTCATAATTGATACTGATTCTTCTGCCGTCAAGAAGTGCCACGTTTGATCCGGCATCAAGAGACAGTGCCGTATCGTCTGTGATCGAGACGCTGATTTCATCTCGGCTGTTGTCATAGCTTATTTCTATCCGAGGAGGTTCCATGTCCCTCTCGCTTCCCTCCGCCGGTTGTCCGGTGATTGTGAGAAATGACTCGCCTCCGGCTCCAAGTTTCCGGGACTTGTCGTAGGCTCCCGCCACAAGTCTTGCATCCCTCCCTGTGAAAGTGAGAACTTTTTCAGGCACAGTCATTACGATTTCGAATCTGCCTCCTGTCACATCCGTTTCGAATGCCGCTATAAGCTCAGTGTCATAGGTTACGTCAAGAGTATAATATACAGTTGTTTCAACGCCGTTCGTGATCTTTACAGGAATGTTGCATGTGCCTGTCTCATAATCTTTTGAACGCAGTATGCGTGCTGGTTCCATCAGTTTCAGCACTATTTTGCCGTTGAACGAGTAATCCGGATTGCCGTTTTTATCACATATTGTTCCCGATACTTTTACCTNTTCACTTGCCGATACGGAATTCTGAACAGAGATGTCGATATTTCTCAATGGAGACGGAACCCGCAATGCGGGGTCTCCAGCAAGGATGAAAGTCATGGAATTTGACGATGACGTCCCCGATTTTGCATAGGCGTATATTTCACCTATGGTAGGAGAGATATCGGTATTCTCCGGAGCAAGCCAACCGGTGATGATTCTTTTCCCGAGATCATAATTCTGGTTAGACCAAGCTGTGCGTGTGCTCACAATTGCCCCCACCATTCCGCGGTCGGCATCGAGCACTATACTTTCTCCAAGACCGCGCGCCCTTATGTCGGGAACCGAGAAATCACATCCGCCCATATACATGAATCCCATATTATGGTTGGTGAGGGATGCCGCCTCGGAGGTCGTGAAAAATTTCTTGTCATTGCCGAGCATCACGCGTGCACCGTGACCGAACCATACGGTGAAATTTTTTCCGTTGTCAAGGGCGGAGACAAATCTGCGTCGGGCGTTTTCGTTGCCGTAGGCATCGACAGCGATTGTTGTGTGCGCGATACCTTCTGTTTTAGGATATTGCCGGATGTAATTCCCGAAATCTTCCGCCTGTTGCCCATGTGTGTGATTATCGTGGAGCCCGCCGATAGTCAGTGTCTCGTTCACTCTCCACGCCTGACTGTCATCTTCAAGATATTCTCCGATTTTACGGATTGCCTTCTCGCATTCCGATTCTGTCTCGCAGGAAAGCAGCCCGACGCCAACCTCCATCTTTTCGCGATACAACTGGGTTTCGTTTATGACATCCGCCATAATGCCATACAGGTCATAAGCCGGACTCGCATCGCGTCCCGGAGTCGCGTTCGGCTGCTGAGGCGCGATGATACGGTCAAATATCGTTTCTCCTGAAACGTGATGGCGTATATTGCGGTCGCTCGGACCGAGAAGCAGAATGTTCCGCAGTCTTGCAGCGGAGGAGTTGTAAAGCATTCTGGCAAAGGCTCTGTATGCCATCGGATCGGGGCACCCTCCTGAAAACTCGTTGTAAATCTCTTCAGGCGTGGCGACTGCAACTGTGATGCCGTCGTGTATGCGGTGCAGTTCCGCTATCTGTTCCGCATATGTCCTGAATCGCGGCACTGTGACAATGAGCAAGTCTGCCCCTGTCTGCCGAAGGGCGTGAAGGTTGTTGTTTGTTACCTCTTTCCAGCCTGTTATCTGTCTCTGTTGTCGGTCATTGTCGTAGACAATCAGTGACATCGCGTCTGAGGAGGCTTTTATGCCGATAGCCGAAGGGTTTTCAGAGAGTCTTCTTCCTCTTACGGCTTTTCGGGGAATCGTGATGTCAAGCACACTGTAGTTTTCAGGGAGTGGCAGACTGTAACTTTCGCCGGCTGTCACGGCAAAAGAATAATGTTCATATGCGTTTGCTGATATTCCTCCGGTTTCAGGGAGAATTTTAGGATATGACAATAGCCAGTAATCAAGGTTTATAAAATCGGCATTCGAATTTGTTGCGTTTATTCGGAGCGTGACACATTCCGAGGCTTTTACTTTATATTCTATTGAATTTGCGGATGCGGATGCCGGATATTCCCAGAATTTGTCTGTTCCGAAAGAGGAGAATGTAAAGCTGTAGGGTGATTCTGAATCTTTCAGCTCAATCCCTATTGTTCCATTAGATGACGGAGATGTGTAGACCCTGTATGCAAGGTGTGCTGTTCCTGATGTCATCAGCGGGGATGGGAGTGTCCAGCTTGACGGAGTTTCAGGGTTAAGAAGACTTTCGCCCCAGAAAAGTTGACCTGTATTGGTGGTGTTCAGCTGCAAGTCTTTTTCATGATAGACATATCCCCATCCCTGAAGCAATTCCTGAGTCATGCCTTCAGATTCCGACTCTGCGGCGAGACAAGGATCTTCGCAGTCGGAAAGAAAATAATATCCAGAGTTGGAATATATGTTCATTGCGTTGCGTCTGAACATTGGCGTCTTGCCGGTTTCAAAAACTATGTTTTCCACGCCTTGCGCATAGAAGTATAATGAATTGTTGTCATGTATTACTGCGATCTGCTCAATGTCATCGCTATAGGGGAGAGCTTCGGATGCATCTGTGAAGTTAATGGAATACACTCTCCCTCCTTTGCCCCATACTCCAACTTTATCGGGGTTCTTGAATCCCATTTCATTCAGCAGGGAATAGGGTATCTGATAAAGTCCGGAGACTCCGGTTTCTATTTTTACCCATTTGCCTTCGCTAAGTCGCGAGTCAGCTTTGAAAGCGTAGTTGCCCTTGGCGAGCATTCCTGTTGTGAAATAGAAGGAGAGCAGTATGGCAAACCATATGCGTTTCATCTGACTCTTATCTCAAGAATGTTTTTTGAATCGCAATCGGCTTTGATTTCCTGACCCGGAGCCAGAACAATACTTTCGCCAGCAAGAGGAATAAGGATAAGATCTCCGATCTTTAGCGTGTTGTCACGGCTTATCAAAGATATAATTCTGTCTATGTCAGATACAGACNGTTTGATTCCGCAGCATGATGTCCGGGACGGTGCAAATGTGGTCTCTTGAGACAAGATTTCTTCTATCGGNAGAAAATCGCCGACCATGCAGCATCTGTCGAAAGAGACAGCGCGATCCCATGGCAATCCTCTGCGTTTCAGATTGTCAAGCAGATTTGCGGCATGTGCGGTGACCGCTATTGTCGCTTCCGCGTAATAGCGATGGGCGAAACGTGGTGCTATGGATTTGCCGAGTCTTCCTATTTTTACCGCCAACGTGAATGAGGCTTTGAAAACGGTGTCGAAATCCGGTACGAAGAAGGGATTGTCGGTGCGTATTACGGTAGAGTCCGGAAGTGTGAACCAGTTTATCTCGTTATCAGGCATTTCGCCATCATATATGGTTAGGCGGAATATTTTCATGTCGTTTTGTATGTTGCTTGTGTACTGAATGAAAATCAGTTTCTGGAATGTCTTTCTTCAAGACGGTTGAAAATTAGCGCGAGATGTGCGTAGATTNATGTGTTCGCCATTACAACTCCCTCGGCAACCTTCACACGATAGGGGGAGAAATTCCATATAGCCTTGATTCCCGCTCCGATTGCAGTGTCGGCGCATTCCTGAGCAGACTGAGCCGGGACTGTCAGTATTCCTATAGAGGCGGGATTGCTCTCCATAACCTCATATATCCTGTCAAGATGATATATAGGCACTCCGAGATCCGTACGTGCGATGATGTCCGGGTTTACGTCAAAGCCCGCGACAATCTCCAGACCATAGTTCGAGAGTCCCGAATCGCGGATCAGTGCTTTGCCGAGACTTCCTGTGCCTATGACATAAGCCTTGTGGGAGCGTGTGAAACCGAGAAAATCCGACAACGCCTCGATCAGAGCGCCGACCTCGTATCCGATTCTTGTCTTGCCTCTGATATTGAGGAAGGAGAGGTCTTTGGCAATCTGAGACGCATCGACACTCAATGCCCTTGAAATCTGAGTCGAGCTTACGTTCTCGACCCCGTTGGCTTTCAGTATCTCTACATAAGCCAGATACCACGGCAGACGCCGCAGTGTAGGTTCCGGCAGTATGATGTTGTTTTCTTCGTTCATATCGTCTTTGCAATTTCTATTGTGCAGTCACTGCAAGTTTCTTTGTCTGTGAACTGTACATTCCGTCGGGAGTCTCCACAGTGGCGCGATAAAGGTATATTCCACGGGGAACACGTCTTCCTGCGTCATCCCTGAGATCCCATTGTGTCTGCATGCCGCCCTGCATGTCGCTGGTGACGGAGTTGTCTGCCAGCCAGACTCTTCTGCCTGACAATTCGAAAACTTCCAGACGGCATTTCATGCGGGTGTTGGGATGATCTACCGAAACAGAGAAGACAACACTTGTCGACGCCGGGTTGACATCTGTCGAGAGGTCTCGTATCGCCGGGTCTCTGACGGCGCCCACGCTGAACGACACAGTCTTTGACGATGCGTTGTTGGCATTGTCGTATACAGTGAGTTTCAGTGTATGCTCGCCCGAGGAGATGCCGCTAAGCGGGTAGGATATGTATCCTCCGAGCGGGTTTTCCGGATCGGGAGTGTAATATGAATATACGTCATCGAAAATGAGGTCTTTGTCAAGTGTGACCGACATCTTGTGTCCGATTCCCGAATCCGAGATGTTGATACCGGATTCATCGTAGAAAGAAGCGTGTACAACAGGATTGGCGTTTATCATCATCCCTTCCTTGAATTCGGGATAATTAAGGTAAAACGTCCTGATTTCAGGCCCCTCCGTGTCGGAGTCGCTGTCGTCACCGAATCCATATACATATAAAGATTCCGTGGAACCGTGCGCTTCCTTCCCCTCGTCGCTCCATGCGTAAGCGGAGATTCTTGCGGGAGAATAATTGTTGTCGGTCTCTGCGGGTGTGGTCAGAGAGACTTCCCATTCGCCTGCCGTGACTTTAGTTGATACTGTTGCAAGACGAGACTGACGGTCGTTGTATGTGGAGACAGTCCCCTCCGAACCGTTGCCCAATGTCTCCACGACTCTTTCGGCATCGAAGAGGTCGATCGTGACAGTGCCGTTGAAACCGGCGGCACGCGAGCCGTCGGCATTCGTGATGTAGCCTTTGACACTTGCTTTTTCGAGCGCTTTCAATTCAGGCATTTCTCCGGATTGCAGAATATCGGTTCCGTTTATGCTTTCCACCACAACACAACCGGCAGGTTTGGGTATTCGGATCGCCGGGTCGGACATCAGACAGTACCGGAGTTTGTTGGCGTTGTTATAACCGTTTTTAGCCCTGATGAACACGTCTCCGATACGAGTCGCTTCCCCGTCGGGTCCCGGAGTCAGCATCCATTGCGCCATGTTGAGGTTCAGCACACCGTTTTCCGATATGTAGACCGTGCGGCTGGGACATATCGCCCCGATGAATCCTGCTTCAGGATTCAGGACAAGCTTTTCCGCACCGCTTATGTTGTCTGCGTCCCAAGTGCCGAAAGAGCATGTCGCGCCGTAATAGAAAGTCAAGTTCGGATTGCTGAATGAGATTATGTCGTTCCATGTCAGCAGTTTCTCATGAGTCCACGAACTTGCCGAAGCGTGTCCCACATAATTGGTGTATATCACACCTTCGTTGAAAAGGCGCATCATCCTTTCCTTAGCCTGCGGGTATGTCAGACCGAGACTTGTCGATACAAGCGGGTATGCGTCAAGGTATAGTTTCTCGTAATGGTAATGCGGAGCATTGGCTTTAAGGCGCGTATAAACTTTTTCTGTCTGATCCAGATGTTCGCCGTTGTCCTGGTCATCCGCGATAAGCATCACCCGGTTGCGCCATGCGCCGTATCTCGGGTTCTTTATGTATTTCTCAAGTTTTGCCGCAACCTCGTTTGCCTCCTTTGCGCCGGTTACGGGAAGACGACCTACGGCGACATGCATCAAAGCGGCGTTGATGTTGAATGTGTTTTCGTCAGTATCGTCAAGCATGCCGATGATGTCATCTGTGGAATAGGCTGTGGGTTCGGTAAACCCTTCGGGAGACTGCCATAGTGGCAGAGGTCTGTATCCGGCATTGCGTATTCCGCTTGAGACCATTTTTGTGTCGTAAGATCCGCGTCCAAGAAGCAGACAGTATTTTATAGGTCTTGTCTCATTGCGATCATGCCACATTTTCAGCAATTTGCGGAATGCCCCCACATCGGGATGACCGCCGGAGAATTCGTTGTATATTTCCTCGGGCGTCAGTACCGTCACATTGAAGCCGTCGGCTTCCTCATGCAGCCTGGCTATTTTCTTTGCGGCTTCTGCATATTCAGAATATGCCACTATCAGCATGTCCGGGGAAGGCATGGAGTGTATGTCCTGATTGTTTACTCTCACGCTGCGGGTGACGGCACGCGAGATTGAAGACGGATCGAATGCCACATATTCCCTGTATCCCGGTTCGGGTGTGAAAAAGGCTTTGTCGCCTTCAAGAGAGAAAACTACCTCTTTTACTTCGCAAGGGTCGGTCACATCCCATATCAATGTATTCTGACCGCAGCCTGAGATCTCTACGGATTCACCGTCAAACCGGTCGTAGAAGTGAAGCTCGCCGGAAGTGAGACTCAGGGATTTGTCGTAGAAAACCTCGATATAATCAAGACGTGCTGTGAACAATGCGCCGGAATAGGAATAATCTATGCCGACGGTAAGTTTTTCATCTGTCTGTGTGAATGTCTTTGAAGTGAGGGTTGTTTTGATGAATTCGCTTGAACATCCGTCTATCTTGTCGGTGGAAGTCGCCGGAAGTCTCTCTCCATTGGCACTTATCAGCAAAGATGAGGAGCCGTTGGTCGTTTTTGCACCGAATGCCACACGCATGGTGGCTTGGTCGGAGACAATGCCCGGCAGAGTGAATGTGAAACGCTGTGATTTTTCGGAGCGAAAATCTTCACCGAGTAGGAGTCTGCCTTCCTGCGAAGGAGCCTGAATGTCTCGTTCGTGAAGGAGCCTGGCTGTAAAGACTGTGGCTATGTCGTTGCCTTTCACAGGAGACGCGGAAGCTTTCGCCAGTTCTTTGTTTTCCTGTTCGCGATCCGATATGAAATAGATGCTTTCAGCGCAGTACGGATTAAGAATATGAGAATACAACCCGTTCCCGTCTCTTGTCCAGGTCACATTGTCGGTTGCAAAAAACACAATCCCCTTCGGTGTGCGCACTGAAGGGAGAAGCGGAAGGTCATCGGGCATGTCTTCGGCAAGTGCGGCACGTACCATCCGCACGCCTGTGNCATATACGTTGACCGCATCGGGATTTGAGAACCCCATTGCCTTCAGGTCGGCATTTGAAACAAGATGCATGCCCGTAGAGCTCACCTTTATCTTCATCCAGCGTCCGGAAGAGAGTGCTGAATTTTGTGCATAATGCTGCGGATCAAGCGCAAGAGCCCTGCCTGTGCCTGCTGTTATCGACAATATGCCGAGTATAATGGCAGGAAGATTTATATGTGGGTAAAAACGTTTCAAAAAAGTCGGTATTTATTCTCTTTAAAAACGTTTGCCGGATTCTGTTATTGCCCGATTGATTCAAATTCTTCGCGGGTGCCGTTGAAGGCGTTGAGGTCCACGTCTCCCCTGATTCCATTGACTTTTCCATGGTGGTCGTATTGCCAATAGGTCCATTCCGCATCTATTGGATGTTCGGAAAAAGAACATATCCACAGCGGATATCCGGGAAAAGCTTCCATCAGATATTCTTCATATCCGGTCTTGTTGGTGTAGAATGTCACACGATGTCCTTTGAGATAGAGATATTCAGCCATTGTTACGAGGCGCTCCACAATTATATCACGGCTTATCCCTTCCGGATTCCCTTGTTTTTCGATGTCAATCGCGAGTCCGAGGTCAAGTTTCCGGTTGCCGACCGTCTCAAGAAAATTCATTGCCTGGTCCACTCCGTCTTTGTCGAACCTAAAAAAATGATAGGCGCCTGTCTTCATACCTGCCTTCTGTGCTTTGGCGTGGTTGGTGACAAAGTTCT
>NZ_CAJMXD010000105.1:0-8446 GCF_905219685.1 Barnesiella sp. CU968 | reverse complement strand
GAATATCACAAGCAGGAAATTTCCTTCCCCCAGGGGAGAGATCACATGGTATGGGCTCACCAACGCGCAGGGCGCGACGGTGGAGGACTCCACCATGAGAGCCGGCATCATTGAGGTTCGTGTCCCTGACAAGGAGGGTAAAATCGAGAATGTGGCTCTGCGTTACGCAGATGCCGCGGATTATATCGCCGACGGACCGTGTCTGGGAAAGTGCCCGGGACGCTATGCCAACCGTATCGCCAAGGGGCATCTTGAGGTTGACGGCAAGGAATACAGTCTCAGCATCAATAACGGTCCCAACGCGCTTCACGGAGGTCCGGAAGGATTCCAGAACCAGAACTGGGATGGAGAGGAACTGCCCGATGGCATCCGCTTCACCTACAAGGCAAAAGACGGCGAGGAGCAATATCCCGGCAACCTGACAGTCACGGCGACATACAGATGGAGCGACAACAACGAGCTGACTCTTGATTTCCATGCCGAAACCGATGCAGACACCGTTGTCAACATGACCAATCATGCATATTGGAATCTTGACGGAGCGGATGCCGGCAGCATCTTCGACCATGAGATGAAACTGAAGGCATCGCACTGGTTGCCCACTGACGAGACCCAGATACCCACCGGTGAGATCGCGCCTGTGGCGGGAACTCCTATGGACTTCACTTCGTTCAAGAAAATCGGGCGGGATATCCGTCAGGAATTCGAGGCTCTCAAGATAGGCAAAGGTTATGACCATTGCTGGGTCGTTGACGGATGGCAGCCCGGCAAGACGGTGGAAGGCGCTGTTGAACTCAAAGGGGCGGTGTCCGGACGAAAACTTGTTGTAAGCAGCGACCAGCCCGGCGTGCAGATATATACGGGCAACTGGCTTGCAGGATGCCCGGAGAATAAAAGCGGTCGTTCCTATGAAGATTACGAAGGTGTTGCCATAGAGATGCAGGGTTTCCCTGACGCGCCGAACAAGCCCGCTTTCCCGTCACAGCTTCTGAAAGCCGGAGAGAACTATGACCGCAGGATAGTCTTCGCGTTTTTATGATTTTTTATAATGCGGATGATGCTCCATCAGTTCGGAGCGCAACCGCGATCTGTCAAGGTGGATGTATATCTCGGTAGTGGAAATTGATTCATGTCCGAGCATCTCCTGGATCGCACGGAGATTCGCTCCCCCTTCGAGCAGATGAGTGGCAAAAGAGTGTCGCAACGTATGTGGCGACACTCTTTTTATTATCCCTGCCGCCGCCGCCGAGTCGCGTATCACATAGAACACCATCACGCGGGTCATCATTCCCCCGCGGCGGTTCAGAAAAAGGATGTCGCTTGAGTCAGGCTTTATCTTGAGGCGTTCCCTGATGGGAAGGTATTCCCTGATGAGTCTTATTGATTCCGGAGAGAGAGGTACAAGCCGCTGTTTGTTTCCTTTTCCGGTAATTATCACATATCCCNCGTCAAGATTCACTCTTGACATGCGCAACTCCACAAGTTCGGACACCCGCAGGCCGCTGCCGTACAGAGTCTCTATTATCGCATGGTTTCGCGGCGTTTCGTCTTTTCCCGGATCAAGGGCGGCAATCATGGAGTCTATATCCTCTACAGAAAGTATATCGGGAAGTGTGCGTCCGAAGCGTGGAGCCTCAAGGAGTTCGCAGGGGTCTGTGTCAGTGTAGCCTTCAAGCCGGAGGAATCTGAAGAACGCGCGTATTCCAGAGAGCATCCTCGCCTGTGAGCGCGGCGAGATTCCGAGGTCACGGAGAGTGCAGAGAAACTGATGAAGAGCGTCTGTGTCGACATCTGTCAGTGACAGTTCTCTTTCTTCAAGAAATTCGAGGAGGTGAATCACATCCGTGTGATAGCTCTCCAGTGTATTACCCGAAAGACCGCGTTCCAGCAACAGGAAATTTGAGAAATCAGACAATAGTCTCTCTGTGGTATTTAGCGGTCGCATATGTTTTTTCAGATATACATGAGATATGACACTTTCTGCATTCCGCTTCTGGAAATGCAGATGGCGTTGCGTCTGCCGCGAATCATGATTCCCTCGTTCANTGCCTCGAAAACAGAGTCGCACCAGTTTTGCGGAGCATCTTTTATCAGTAGCGTCCTGTCTGGCAATGACATAAAGGAACGTAAATCCTCGAGAGGTATTTCATCCCCTCTTGTGGCGATTATGTCACAGTCCGACACCGCCTTGTCGGCGTTGCGGATGAATCTGATCTTCGAATCGGGACTCTTCATGGCGATGAAATACGCTTTGTGTGCGTAATCAGGCAGGAACACTTTCCGCGGACGAAGAAAGCAGACAAGACGTAAAAGCATNTTCGCCTTGTCTGCGATTCTGTGTTCCGAAGATGAGCATGCCCTGTCAATGTCGTCATAGGCGTAATATGCATAGCCACGGCACGGTCTGACCACCCTTTCGACCAGCTGATAGCCGAAAGGGGAGTGGACGCCGAAGCCATGTGAATTACGCCATCTGTCGAACATGGATTCTAACTTTTTCTTTTCCTGATTATCGGGAGTGCGAGCAAGAGGAGGGAGATGGCGCACAGTATATAGATGACCGATACGGAGGCAATCGAGATGTTGTTGGTTACACGCACAGATTTGGGGTCAAAACTGAAGCGTATCTCATGTCTGCCTGCCGGAACACGCAAGGCTCGGAGCGTGTAGTTCACCCTTCCGATCTGTGTCTCCTTGCCATCAACGGTGGCAGTCCATCCCCAGGGGAAATATATCTCGCTGAACACCGCGATTCCCCCTTTAGCCGAGTTTACGCTGTATGTAAGGGCATTCGGCGCATATGATGTCTCATATATTGTATCTCCCAGTGACTTGGGGATCGCGTTGCCGAGAGTCTCGCGGAACTTCGCGTCTGCCACGGCGGCAGTAGCGGTGTCGAGAGAGTCAAGTGCCGCCATTTCGCTGTCGGCGTCTGCAACGTACGATATGGTGTCTACAAACCACGCGTTGCCGAGTGCGCCGGGATTTCGCTCATATTGTTCGCCGGAGAGGAAATACTTAGTGTTGAGCATATTTATCACTCCCATGTTCCCTTTGGAGATCTGATGGTCGAGAAGGTCGTTATAGCGGGTTAGTTTCGCCGCGTGATATCCCCCGATTGTCTTGTGGAAATAAGAGGAGCGTGCGGAATAGAGTCCCTGTACGTCATATACACGATAGTTTGAAGTGTCTTTGAGTATCGCCTCGTCTGCCGCTGTCTTGTTGAAAGTCACGTCCTCAAGGGCGGGGCGGGTGAAATTCTCCGAATTCACATATCTTTTGCCCACAGAGAAGAGGTCGATGAGCATGACGGCTGTCAGCATGCATACGAAAACCGCACGGTTTTTAACCGCACCCCTGAGGTAGAGGAAGATTACCAGCGCACCGAGCAGGATGAATGCCAGCGAACGCAACGAGTCCGTGCTCACAAGAGAGAGGCGGGTCTCGCGTATCGCGTTTAGAATATTGTAATATTGAGGATTGGAGAAAGCCCCTGCCTGCTGCAGCTGCTGGATCTCGGATGCGCTGTAAGGCTCTCCGAACATTGACGGGGCAACCCATCCGAGGAAGCAGACAATCGCGCCGAGTCCGAAAACAGTATAGAATACCATGCCGAAACGCTGAAGATAGTTTTCTGTCTCCAGCATTTTGCGCACAGCCATTATAGCAAGCAGCGGTATGGTGAATTCCACAATCACCAGAATGCTCGCCACCGCACGGAATTTATTATACCCCGGGAAGTTATCGATGAAGAAATCAGTGAAAGCCTCGAAATTGTGACCCCACGAAAGCAATATCGCAAGGATAGAGACCGCGAACAAAGCCCATTTCATCGGTGTGTTCACCATGAACAATGCGAGAATGGCAAGCAGCAGTACGAACGCGCCGACGTATACCGGTCCGTTGGTCATCGGCTGGTTGCCGAAATATTGCGGGAACTGAGATAGAAACTGCAGTTCTTCAGGTGCAAGGCTGAGTTCATCTGCCTTTCCGGTGTCAGCCAGTGAGAGCAGGCTGCTCTCGCCAGCCACCGGTTTGATTGTGGCTCCCCCCTTGACATTTGGAATCAGCAGCGACATTGTCTCGTCGATGCCATAGCTCCAGGCGGTTATCGCGCTGCGGCTCATCCCTCCGGTCTCCGTTCCGGGAGGAGGCGTGAGATCCGTGGCACGACCTCTTACGGTCTCTTTGGAATATTCATAGGAGTTGTAGAGGCTCGCGGAATTTGCTCCGACGGCAAGTATACCGGCTGCAATGACACAGGCTGTTGCCATGCCCCATTGTCTGATTCTGTGCTCGCGTATCGCCGAACAAAGCCAAGCCACGACCATCGCGAAGATAACGAAAAGGAAGTAGTATGACATCTGCGGGTGATTGCTCTGCAGCTGTAGCGCGCCGAACAATGCCGCCAATGCGGCTCCTGGAAGATATTTTCCTCTGTAACATAGTGCTATGCCACCTATTGTCGGCGGTATGTATGCCAATGTCACAAATTTCCATATGTGCCCCGCCCCTATGATGATTATGAAGTATGAGGAGAATCCCCAGGCGATCGATGCGAAAAGCGCATTATACCATTTGAATCTGAAGCACAGGCACATGATGAAGAACCCCGCCATCATGGCGAACAGCAGATTCGCCGGTGACGGAAGTCCGAGAGTGTATACATTCCATATCCAGCCAATCGCCTTTCCCGCCGGGTAGGATGGCGCGATCTGGAAATTCGGCATTCCTCCGAAGAGGGAATTGGTCCAGCGTGTGGTCTCACCTGTGGCTTCATGGAAGGCTTTCCCCTCCTGACCGTTGGCTATGCCCTGCTGTATGTCATGCTGCTGGAGCACATTCCCTTCGATGTCGTCCGGACAGAAAAAAAGAAAGGCCGTTAGGGCAAGCAATGCCACGGCCAAAAGGGAATACAGGGTCTTGTCTGATAATTTCAGATTCANAAAAAACAATTTTAATGACTTTTCTATGCGATCACTTGGAGTCGGACTGAGGAGTCTGACCATCGACCTCGATGTGGATCTGTCGGTTCATGCTTTGCTCAAGAGAGATAAGCGTTTCGGTCTCCGTTACGCCCTGAATATGCTGGATACGGTCGTTGAGCAGCTCCATGAGATGCTGGTTGTCTTGAGCGTAAACCTTGATGAGCATGGAGTAGGGACCAGTGGTGAAGTGACATTCCACCACTTCGGGAATCTTGTCGAATTCCTTAACCACTTCGCGATACATCGAACCTTTCTCCAGTCGCACACCCACATAGGTGCATGTGTTGAATCCGAGAGATTTGGGATTTACGGTGTAACCGGACCCTGTGATTACTTTCATGTCGATAAGACGCTGTATGCGCTGGTGAATGGCCGCACGTGAAACGCCACACTGAACTGCCACATCTTTTGAAGGGATGCGGGCATTCTGCATAATGATGTTCAGAATCTTTTTGTCAAGATTATCTATTTTGTCCATGATTTCGATTAGATTTTAGCTGTTCGCTGTTAATATAAGCATACATCGGGTATGCATGGAATTGCTTTGTTTGGTTAAAATGTATATATTTTTTATTAATATTATGCAAAATTATATATAAATTATTGAATTTACAAGAAAAATTGAGTTAAATTGTGACAATTTGACAGATTTTAACGCATTTTGCTATTATGTGTGTTTTGTCAACTTACAACGGTTTCGCGGTTTCGCGTTCTTGATTTGGCGTAAGATGCTGTTATCAAGGCTGTGGCGACCCCGATGACGGTTATGGGCAGAAGGGTCAGCAATATGTCGGTCGGGTCAAGATGTACCGGATATGCCGCTATTGTCAGTGTGCCTGGGTCTCCCTGCAACCGAATGAGACCGAAATGCTCCTGAAGGAGAGTCAGAGCCACTCCGAGACATATTCCCGATGCACCTCCTGCCATTGTGACGAAAATGCTTTCCCAGAAAAATATCGAGCCTATCCCGTTTCTGCTGAATCCGATGGCTCGCAAAGTGGAGATTGATCTGTCTTTTTCAATCACCAGCATCGACAAGGATGAAATGATGTTGAAAGACGCTATGACAAGAATGAAAAAAAGCAGAAGAAATGTGATCCATTTCTCGATTGTTATCATGCGGAAATTCATCTCCTGTTGCTGCATTCTGTCTTTGAAAGTGAATGCGTCTCCGGTAAGCAGGGAAATCTTCCGGGTCAGTCCTGTCAGGTTTGCTTTCGGATCGATTGAAATCTCTATTGCCGATGCTTCAGTGTCATATTGCAGCAGGTCGCGGGCGAGGTCAATGTCAACTATAACATGGTTCTCATCGAATTCAGACTGGTCGGAACGGAAAACACCGGTTGTGAGAACCGAGTCTGTGAGGAATGAAGCGGCAGGATTCGACAGGTTTACTCTCCCCTCCCGTATCGGAGTGAAAAGTAGCACTNCCTCTCCCGGAGCCGCGGATATTCCGACGGCGGCACCTATTGAGAAAATGGCTTTCCGGAGCTGTTTCTCACCGGGACCTGACGGGCTGTATCTGTCAATTACAAGTGAGTCGAGGCTTGTTGTCTTGCGATAACGCGCCATGTCGACGCCTTTGAGAGTGACAGGCATCTCCTTCGAGCCGCAAATGGCAAGTGCATTGTCGGTCAGAGTGGGGGTTGCGATTCTTATCCCCTCAGTGGTGGCAATTGCCTCTGCTATGGAATCAGCGTTCTCAAATACCTTCCCTTTTGCCGGAGTGACCATTATGTCGGGAGACAAGGAATCAAGCCTGCCGGCTATCACATCCTTGAAACCGTTGAAAACCGAAAGGACACAGATGATTGCTGCGGTAGCGATTGCCATGCCGCAGATCGACACCATGGATATGGCGCCTACCGCACTGTGTGATTTTTTCGACAGAAGATAGCGCCATGCTATCCATGCCGAGGGCTTTCTTCTCATTTCTTGTCTGATGCCAGAAGTCTGTCGATGTTGTCGATATAATCCAGCGAATCGTCAAGATAGAACTGCAGGTCCGGGCATTTTCGCAACACAGACTTAACAGCCTGAGCAAGTTCGTAGCGCACGGTTTTTGACTGCTTCTTGATGTTGTCGAGGATTTCGTTGGATTTTTCCGGCGGGAAAATGCTGAGGTATGCTTTTGCGATACTGAGATCCGGTGATACGCGCACCGCGCTCACGGATACGAGGATGTTTCCCATCGCGGCTGTCTGGCGACGGAAAATCTCGCTAAGTTCCTTCTGTATCAGTCGGGATATCTTTGCTTGTCGTTTGCCTTCCATAATAAAACTATATTGGGTTTATTTAGTAAAACGTGGAGAGAGAGGAAATCGTTTATTTTTTGCGGATAAGGGTGAGTCCGTCGCGCAGCGGCAGAATAACCGATTCGATATCCGTGCGGCTGCGGATCATATCGTTGAATTCACGGATGCCTCTGGTCTGCGGGTCTTTCTCTTTTGCCGGATCTACCACATGGCCGTCCCACAAAGTGTTGTCGGCGATTATGAAGCCCCCTTTCCGCAACAGGGGGAGACATAGGTCGAAATCACGGGAATATCGTCGTTTGTCGGCATCGATGAAGATGAGGTCAAATGTAGCGGGATTCCACTTCTTAACGACATCTTCTGCTGCTCCTATATGAAGTGTCACTCTCTCTCCGCATTCGGACGAGGAGAGGTTCCGGCGTATGAAATCTTCGAGTTCGTCGTCGATTTCTATTGTGTCGAGGGTGGCTTCCCCTTTAAGAGCCTCTGCGATGCACAATGCCGAGAATCCGGAGAATGTGCCCAGTTCGAGCACCCGTTCGGGGCGTATCATCTCCACAATCATCTTCAGCAGCCTTCCTTGCAGCAGCCCCGAGCACATGCGTCCGTTCAGGAGGCGGAGGTTGGTCTGCCGCTCGATGCGTGAGAGGTATTCCGGCTGGGGCGAGATGTGGTCTTCCACATATTTTGTCAGCTCGTGGTTCATGTCGTCTTGCATTCTATGGTGTCCAGAAGGAAACCGATTGCCATTTCATATCCTTTGCGGCCGCAGCCGGTAATGACGCATCCGGCAGCGCGAGCGGTCACGGATGTGGCTCGGAAAGCTTCGCGGGCGTGGATGTTTGATATGTGCACCTCCGCAACAGGGGTGTCGGAGTCTTCCACGGCATCCGCTATCGCGAAAGAATAATGCGCGTAGGCACCCGGATTGAGCACTATGCCCGCAACCGCCGGGTCTGCGTTCTCCCGTTGTATCATGTCAATGATCTCACCTTCCGAGTTTGACTGGAAGAAGCGGATTTCCGTTTCCGGAAATTTTTTTCTTATACCTGTCAGAGTCTCCTCGAAAGTCTTGTGTCCGTATATTTCCGGATTCCTTTTGCCGAGCATGTTGAGGTTCGGACCGTTTATGATAGATATTGTCATTGCTTGTCGGAGTTAAACTGTTTTGGGTTTTCTGATATTTTTTCCGGAGTGCCGGTA
>NZ_CAJMXD010000104.1:0-8577 GCF_905219685.1 Barnesiella sp. CU968 | reverse complement strand
GACCAACCCCCACCTCGAGGGTTATGAAAAAGGTATCACAACCGACCTCGGAGCAGTAGACGTATTCACAGGCGTTTACACAGGTCGTTCTCCCAAAGACAAATATCTCGTAAAAGACGAGGTTACAGAAAACACCGTATGGTGGACCTCCGAAGAATATAAGAATGACAACAAGCCGATCACCACAAAAGTATGGGACGAGCTTCGCGAAAAGGCAGTTAAAGAGCTCAGCGACAAGACTCTTTACGTTGTAGACCTGTTCTGCGGCGCCAACGAGGCTACACGTCTTAAAGTACGTTTCATCATGGAGGTTGCATGGCAGGCTCACTTCGTGACCAACATGTTCATCCGTCCTACAAAAGAGGAACTCGAAGACTTCACTCCCGACTTCGTTGTCTTCAACGCATCAAAGGCTAAATGCGAGAACTACGAAGAGCTCGGTCTCCACTCAGAGACAGTAGTGGCATTCAACATCAAAGAGCGCGAGCAGGTAATCATCAACACCTGGTATGGCGGCGAGATGAAGAAAGGTATGTTCTCCATGATGAACTACTTCAATCCTCTCCGTGGCATCGCTTCAATGCACTGCTCAGCCAACACCAACATGGAAGAGACTTCAACAGCCATCTTCTTCGGTCTTTCCGGAACAGGCAAGACTACCCTCTCCACTGACCCGAAACGTAAACTCATCGGTGACGACGAGCACGGCTGGGATAACGACGGTGTCTTCAACTACGAGGGTGGCTGCTACGCTAAGGTCATCAACCTTTCCAAGGAAAACGAACCCGACATCTACGGCGCCATCAAGCGCGACGCTCTTCTTGAGAACGTTACAGTAGAGGCTGACGGCAAATGTGATTTCGCTGACAAGAGCGTGACAGAGAACACCCGCGTTTCTTATCCTATCTACCACATCGAGAACATCGTAAAGCCCGTGTCCAAAGGTCCGGCAGCAAAACAGGTGATCTTCCTCAGCGCAGACGCGTTTGGAGTTCTTCCTCCTGTTGCCCTCCTCAACAATGAGCAGGCTAAATATTACTTCCTCAGCGGCTTCACCGCTAAACTCGCCGGAACAGAGCGTGGCATCACAGAGCCTACTCCCACATTCTCGGCTTGCTTCGGTCAGGCATTCCTTTCTCTGCACCCCACAAAATATGCAGAGGAACTTGAGAAGAAAATGAGCCTCAACGGCGCTAAAGCATACCTCGTGAACACAGGTTGGAACGGTACTGGCAAACGTATCTCAATTCCTGACACACGCGGTATCATCGACGACATCCTCAACGGTGACATCGAGAAGGCACCCACAAAGGTTCTTCCCTACTTCGATTTCGTTATTCCTACCGAGCTTCCCGGCGTAAACACCGGCATCCTCGATCCCCGCGACACCTATGCAGATGCCAAAGAATGGGATGACAAGGCTAAGAAACTCGCCGAGATGTTCATCAACAACTTCAAGAAATTCGAGACCAACGAAGCCGGCAAGGCTCTCGTTGCGGCAGGTCCCCACATCTGATCCGGTCTCAAACTATAGAAATAAATGCCATGCAGTTTTGCGTGGCATTTATTTTTATACCCCCTACATTCGAACCTGACATGACAAAATGCCGTTTTAGTTTGAAAAGATAATCATTTTCATCGGATTGGACAACAGAGAAAAAGGACACCGGGGTTCCCTCCCGATGTCCAACCACTAAATCCACGTCAAAAATGAAACATAGTCATTTCTGGTCGCCTATACAACACTATAACAAGCGAAAGTGCCAAAGTGCCAAAGTGCCAAAGTGCCAAAGTGTCAAAAATGCCACGGGGGATTATCAGCTTCAATCAACATCAAAGGCGACCTTGCCGAGCTTGTTGATGGCTTACTGCTTGCGCTGGTCAATGACGTGCAGATACTCTTCGGTCATCTTGATGCTCGCATGACCAAGCAGCGAAGACACCGTCTTTATATCCGCCCCGGCATTGAGCAGATTGACTGCGAAACTATGGCGGGCTATGTGACCGATGAGACTTGGTGAAATTCCCTCGAAAAACCATCTACACGTGAATGAAAGTTAAATCCAAAGACTCTCTGATTTCCAATACTTACTTATAAAAATGGTCAGCGGCTTCGCGAAGGAAGCGGCTGACCATTTTTATTCGGTTATGTATTTATTCTGCAGTTCCTGCAGCTGCCTTACTTCGTGACGGGGGTCAGATAGTAGGTATAGCTGTAATCCTTGGGAGTAAGGATGTAGGGGGCGTGAGGCGCGGCACCCCAGCTGTTGTCACCGCCGAGACCGCGCTGTGCGAGGTCTACGTTGAGGTAGACGTTCCAGGCATCGGGCCAGACATCGTTCTGGTGCATGTTGTGCTTGTCCATGCCGGGGTCGAGCGCCTCGGGTGTCACGTCAAGCGCGCTGACATTCAGCAACCCTTCGCCCACAACGCGGATACCGAAGCCGTCCTTGTCGGTAAGCTCCGCCCAGCGCACGTCAGTCTTGTTACCCGATTCCTGCGGACGGATATAGGGATAATACTGGTCAGCGACCTTGCCGCTGTAGACACCTACGAACGATGAATGCTTGCGGTCCNAGTAATTCTCCCACGGTCCGCGACCATACCAGGTGAAGTTGTCATACTCCTTGGGCATCGCTATCGAAGTGCCGAAACGCATCAGTTCGGGGATACGTGCGTCCGCGTGAGTGACAAGCGACTCTGTCACACCAAGTGTTCCGTCTCCATAGACTGTATAGACAGTCTTTAGACCGCAGTTTACATCGGGCATGTCTCGCATCGACACCACCTTGACCACATCACCCTCTTTGACAAGAGTGGCGGAGGTGACTCTTGAATTGTCGAAAGCGACACGCCATGCGTTCAGACGCTTGTGGGCGTTGTTACCCCAGTCATTGTCGGTGGGTGCGCGCCAGAACGAAGGAGCGATGCCTTGCGACAGAAGCTTGCGTCCGTCAGCCGCATATGATCTGATCCATCCCTCCTTGTTGAAGAATATCTCCACATTCCCTGCCTTTACCGTCCAGCCGTTCGATGTCTCGTCAACCGTCGGAGCTGCCGCAGCCACAGCGGGTTTGTATGTCCTGTGACCGGAAAGCTCCACCTCCTCGCGAGCCTGCTCGTGACCAGCCGGTATTATGTCGTCGCCGGTGCGTACATTCGCGAAGATATTGAAATAATACTCCGCACCGTCTCCGAGATCCACACCGTCAAGAGGCATCTTCACCACAGCCGTCTTCCCCGGCAGGGCGTTCACCTTTGCGAACGTACCGTTTTACACGATCTTGCCGTCACGGAGAATCTGCCAGTTGAAATCATAGTCAGAAAGATCCTTGTGTATGAAATTGTTCTCTATTGTTATGGTTCCTTTCTTCACATCGGGAGCGAAGCGTATGTCCTGATATACTTTCTTCACCTCATAGAGACCGGGATGCGCGGTACGGTCGGGATTGACAACACCGTTTATACAGAAATTGCCATCGTTCTTATAGCTGCGTGCGCCGTAGTCGCCGCCGTAGGTCCAGTAACTGCNACCGTCCTCGTTCTGACGCAGGAAGCCCTGGTCTACCCAGTCCCNGATAAAGCCACCCTGCATGTGGGGGCTGCTGCGGATTATGTCGAAATACTCCTGGAAATTGCCGGAAGAGTTACCCATTGCATGGGCATACTCGCACATGATGTAGGGACGTGTCACATTCTTGCGTGCCGCATATTCCTTCATATATCGTATCGACGGATACATCGGGCAGACTATATCCGTGTTCCAGGTCTCGTCAGCCTGTTCGAACTGCACGGGACGTGTCTTGTCGCGCTCCTTGATCCATCTGTAGGCTATCTGGAAGTTTTCTCCATTGCCTGCCTCGTTGCCGAGACTCCAGGTTATGACAGAAGGATGGTTCTTGTCGCGCTCCACGAGAGCCATCTCGCGGTCGAGCATACAGTCGCGCCATGCGGGATGATATGCGGGATGGTTGGTGGTGTCAGGATAATTGTGCACCTCACCCATGCCGTGAATCTCGATATTCGCCTCGTCAACCACATAGAGACCGTATTCGTCGCAGAGGTCATACATCATGGGAGACTGCGGATAGTGGCAGGTGCGGATGGCATTGACGTTGTTGCGCTTCATCATGCGTATATCCTTCATCATTGTCTCGCGGTCCACAGTATGTCCGTGTATCGGATGATGCTCATGCAGATTCACGCCATGAACCTCTATCGGCCTGCCGTTTACCATGAGCTGGGCGTTCTTTATCTCTACGCTGCGGAAGCCGACTCTTGCCGATGTTGACTCAATTGTCTTTCCGGATTTGTCGGCGAGTGTGATTACAAGTGTGTAGAGATTGGGAATCTCCGCGCTCCATTTGGCAACATTTCTGACAGAGCCCTTGAAATTCACTGTTTTTTCTCCATTGGAGACGATGTCGCTTTTTGCAGTGGCGGACCAGACTTTCTTGCCAGCCGCGTCAAACAACTCGGCATTGACATTCACAGGCGCGTTTCCGGAAGCATAGTTCAGGAGATCCACGTCAAGGTCGAGCGTACCGTTTTTATAGCCGCTGTCAAGACCGGCGCGGGCAAAGAAGTCACCGATGCGCTGGTCCGCGGTGGAATAAAGATACACATCACGCTCAAGACCGGAAAGACGCCAGAAATCCTGGTCCTCGAGATAGGTTCCGTCGGTCCAGCGATATACCTCGCATGCTATGTCGTTCTTCCCCTGATGTATATATGGAGTAATGTCGAATTCTGCAGGATTCTTGGTGCTCTGCACATATCCCACTTTCTTTCCGTTGACCCATACATACATTCCTGATGTGGAACCGCCGAAATGAAGGAATACCTTGCGTCCGTCCCATGATGCGGGGATATCGAATGTACGCTTGTAGCTGCCTACGGGGTTGTCGTCATGTGTGGTGAAAGGGGGATTGCGGTTAAGAAATCCGAAACCGACATTCACATAGATCGGCGTTCCGTATCCCTGCATCTCCCAGTTGCCAGGCACGTTGATGTCGCCCCAGGATGAAACGTCATAACCGGTAAGATAAAAATCTTTCGGTCTCTCCGACGGTTTTGCCGAATAATTGAATTTCCACTTGCCATTAAGGCTCTCATACCAGATTGAAGCCTTGAAATCCCCTTTGAGAGCTTCCGCCGCCGTAGGATAGGGATAGGCTGTAGCACGGTGAGGGAGACGTCCTTCCGCAAACTTCGCGGGGTTCTCCCAGTCTTCGGCAGCCGACACGGTGAGCATCGTTGCCGCAAATGCAATTACGCTGATTTTTTTTAACATTTGGTGTTAGATTATAAGCCGATAAGTAATGCTGCAAATATACGAAGATTAATCAACCTGTGCAAACCCTCATATATGCGCGTTTCGTGTTTTGCAAACTTTACCATATGTTTTTGAACAGTTAGACCCCATCCCGGCAAACGGGACGGGGTCTTGTCAGATTCGGATTTCCCTGACTTTTGACGCCGCGTTCATGACGACTCTCTTCACGAGACTTCGGGGTATCCGGAGTTTTTCGGGATCATCGCCTGCAGGTCGGGGCACATAACCCGCAAGCTCGACATACGCCCCGGCATCGGTGGAACCGGTAAATTCCAGTTTCCTGCGCCCTCTCCCTTCCACGACAGCCACCATCGGTGATTTCCTTATCCTCTTGCGGTCACACCCCGGATTGAAACGCAGGGAATATACCGGTGAATCCGAAGAAACAGCCACAGACACGGAGCGTTTCCAATCGCTCATACGGAACACCGCGAGACGAAGAAAATCCTCAGGAAGCTCCATCTCTCCCGTGCCCGGTGACACCCATTCGAAATCTCCCTCCATCTCCAGCCACTCGTCAATATCTCCGCGTTCGGCTTCGGCTATGGTTCTCTCAGCCACATCGGGCAACACCTCTGCGACAAGATCCGTGAGAGATGTCGCGGGGTATCCGAATTCCGTTTTATCAACTATCATTTCTTCGTTTTCATCGAGATATTTCAACACTCCCGACACCATCTCGCTTATCTTGACTTCCATATTATTCCATAAATAAAAAAACTGTTTAAAACTGTCTTGTCTCTATTTCCTCCTTGCCGGCGAGCCTTCTGTCTTGAGAAGCATTATCTTGCGGTGACGGAACCAGTGACTGTTCTCTATCAGGTGTATCACAGCCGGGTTGTCGGTGGTGAATGTCGCGGGCGACACTCCGTAGCCGGTGACGGTTCCACCGGTAAAATGCACTCTTACCGAAGTGCGTCCTACCGGGATGATGGCATTCCATTCCATCATCCCGTTTACTCCATACGTCTTTTTCATGTTACCTTATATGTTTGTTCATGACTCGCGGTTTCAGCTGACCTCAATCTCGCCGGAATAAGGTTGCCATGCGATTTTTTCGGATCCATCGTCACCCATTGTCTTCACCGCCTGCCATATCTGCCCGATACGCGCGGAGGGTGACATTCCCGGACAGTCGGAAGTGAGATAGAATATATCTCCCGAAACTGCGTCTGACGGTGCTTCCTCTCCGTTCCACATGCGGAAGGCGAACGAGCCGTCCGTGGGTTTGTCTCAGTCTCCGTCAATCCAGATATGACAGCTTCCTTTCAGCGCGAGGGCATCCCAGATAAGAATGCCGTTGCGAGTCGCTTCCTCACCGTCGACACGATCACTGAAACTGTGTTCTGATGAATAGACATAATGCACCAGGCGATTTTCTCCGATCAATGCGCCGGAATTGCTCCATCCGAGACGGTCGAGCGTGGGTTCACGCTTGATCTCAATGTCTCCGAACACGGTGTGGAAGTTGGTCACAGTCCAGCCGACACTGTTGACCTTGGTCGAAATCTGTATCTCAGGATGTTTCGAGAAGTCGATGCACTGTATCTGCTCCAACAGATTCTTTCCTGCAAGCAGGAGAGCCGTCTTGGGAACATCCTCTCCGGTGAAAAACATCTTCGCCAACGCTATGACATCCTCTACGGTCCATTTCCCCTTGTGCATAAGCTCACGTTTGAACTGCCAGCGCAGACCTTCGGTGCAATATACATACTGCAATCCCATTCTGGGCACATTCATCTTGAATTTGCCGGCGCGCCCCGCCCAGAGAGTGCGGTTGCCGCGCACCTTGAAGTTGGCTATCGCCTGCTCCGCGATTATAGCCTTGGAGAAGGGAATCCGTTTGCGCTGCGATTCGAAATAGTCGGAAACAACCTGGTTCATACCCCTTTTCTGAAGATATATCTTCGTGGGCTGAGGCACAATCAGATCGGGGTCAACCTCCTTCTGCGTCTCGTAAAGCGAGTTTGCAAGAATCACCACCTTCGTACCAGCCGGTATTCGCGGCACACTCGAAAATTCGTCTTCTTTCTGCGATTTGCGACCATTTACCGCACGTACCACAGGATTGTTGGTCGTCGGATCCACCGCCACAACAAAAAGCATGAGTCCTTTGCCTGGAGTGCGAGAGTCGCCGTCGGGCGTATAGCCGTCGACCCCTTTCACAAGAAGAGTCGAGTAAGGACGCGGAAGATTCTGGTCCTGTGCGAGAAGAGGGAGTGTCACCTGCATCTTGTTCTGCTCTTCCACATCTTCCGCCACAGTTATCAGGCTGCGCGACTCATCGATCATGTAATGCTCCACTTCCGGGCTGTTTACCTTGACCCGCTTTGCGCGAAGCATCAAATTCATCAGCGGAGTGTCATCTGAGTTGAACTGAAAAAGTTCGTCATCGATGTCTGTCTCCACAAAAGATCCGGCGGCAACACCACCTGTCACTTCCGCCGCCGAGGAGACGGTTGCAGGGGCACCCGGCACCTGAGTCTGAAGATTAGCCGTTCCGGCTGTCACATTGAGATTTTCTGCATTCATTTTCTTTAAAATTTGTAAGTTAGTGATTATTTTATGTCAAATTATCTGACATTCGGTCTCACCCCGCGCTACGGGCAAGATCGAATATTGAAGATACTTTCTTCCGACCGCTTCCGATATTTCCGCGACCCGAGAGGTGCGGCAGACCGTCGGAATCTTCGGGCTTCATGAACTCCTCGGCAATCCGGGTGTTGCGTCCCTGCAGCTCACCCTCGGCGAAAGCATTTGCGACGGCTGCGTCAAAGCCTAAACCTTTGATAACAGACTCAAGCAAATCCACAGTCAAAGCTCCATCGCGCCAAGCCTCTCCCGTCTTCTGCATGAACGCCAACGCCTCCTCAAGCCGTTCCGGATCCACGCCTCCACCCTTGGCAAAAGACTCTGCCGCCATCTGAAACTCAACCGTAATTCCGCAACTACGATCCTCTTGTGCCTCTCCTTCTGTCTCAACTTGTTCGGTTTCATCGGCATTTTCAGCAGTATCCTCCTCTTTCTCCACGACCGGTTCAAGCATCTCTCTGCCGAGCGGTGTCTCTTCCAAAACGGCAACGTTCCCTTTCTCGCGGCTCTCATCCTGCCGCTCATCTTTTCTTTTAAGTATTTTCAGCATAATCGGTTGGTTTAAAACTTTCCTTTTTCGATGATGCAAAATTATACGTAAAATTCATGTGCCAAGTTTTATTTGTTGACAATGTTAATAAATATACTTG
>NZ_CAJMXD010000103.1:0-8578 GCF_905219685.1 Barnesiella sp. CU968 | reverse complement strand
CCAGAAAATCGCGTAACCAACATGAATACAGAGTTTAACAATTTCGCATTAACAGATTTTAAGAGACGCCAGTGATTCTCCTTTACCTTTCCCTTATACGGATAACCGGACATCACGCGACGCACTCTCTCGGCGGTTATATCTTCGGCATAGTCCATCAGTTCCACGAGTACAAACTTGCGGTTTCCCTTGTCTTTGCTATTTTGTGAAAGTACTGCATGGGCTGTGGAGCCACTGCCTGCAAAGGCATCCAATACTATTGAGTCTTCATCGGTAGCCACTTGCACTATACGTTCTATCAGAGTAGACGGTTTTGGGGTTTCAAACGGACTGCGCCCGCCGAAAATAGCTTTCAGTTCTTTTGTGGCGGCGTCTGTATGCCCCACCTCGGTATAGTCCCAAAAAGTTGTAATCAGTTTTCCTTCGACGGCATTAAGATAAGTTTTACGTGCGATACCGCCTTGACCATTCTTTGTAAAATAGAATCGAGGCCAAGGACCTTTTTCCAATACTTTATGCGCTTTCTCACGTGATTCTTCAAGTGAGTTCTTCAGCATTATAGCCTTTACTCCGGGACGGACAGTTTCAACCGTAACACCGCAAATCTCGGCACGCTTTTCAGCATCATCTAACTCAAGAAGTTCATACTCGCACCAACCGGACATATACTCAAACATCTGTGATTGGTCATATCGCCAGCAAGCATTATTATATGGATATAGTAACTCACCTGTAAATGGATGCTGAATAGCATATACCATTCCTTGATGGGTAGCTGCATTTGGTGCGCAGGGATTATCATTACGCCAAAGAGCGACATCATTATCTGGATTCTTATACATGACGTTCATACTCTCGTCACGTTCCAAACGTTTCGGAAGCCAGTCCTTAGACTTGCTGTAAACAAGGATATGGTCTGTCTCGGTTGGAATACCTTTGGAATCATTTCGGGGTGAGTAGGTCTTATGCCAGATTATGTCACCCTTGAAACAGTTTGCACCGAAAATATCATCACAGATAGTACGCAGACGCGACACCTCATTGTCGTCGATCGATATGAAGATAGCACCTTTGTCGGAAAGCAACTGACGCAGGAGCACAAGACGTGGATACATCATACAGAGCCATTTGTCATGGCGCGTGAAATCCTCGCCCTCAGCCCCGACTACCTCGCCGAGCCAACGGAGAATATGAGGGTCATTTACATTGTCATTGTAACGCCATTTCTCATTGCCGGTGTTATAGGGTGGATCTATATAGATACAGTCAACTCGTCCTTCATATTCGGGAAGGAGCGATTTGAGTGCTGCAAGATTATCACCATGAATTATCTTGTTTCCCGATTGGCTTGGTGCAGCGCTGTCAGGACATTGGCTATTAAAGCCATAACGATGCTCCAGCACGCGAAAAGGCACTTCGGAATGATGGGTGATAATCTTTTCTTTTCCAATCCAATTGAGCGACGGCATACTTATTTAGTGCTTTGAATTAAATCTTTAATATCAACATCCAATAATTCTGCTATGCGATTGAGCGTAGGTAAATCAGGCTGAATAGTATTAGTACACCACTTGGATATAGTTGTGGGGTTCTTATCCAATTCTGTTGCCAGCCATTTACTGGTTTTCTTTTTCTCGCAGAGAACTATTTTGAGTCGATTTAAGTCTTTCATCACATCAAATTTGAATAATACGTAAATTTAATGAAAAATTCCAACATACACAAAGACACAAGTCGAATAAGTTTGTAGCAACGCCACCTCAGGAGGTGACGTTGTTCGTTTATGATACCACAAAATGACAGTTCTCTGCAATTGCATGTTGCAATTTTGCGTCAGAATAGCTAACTTTGCCGCGTCATTGAATTTAGAGACAAAAATGGAACTTAAGAAATTAACAGTCCGTACATTGTCGGGCATAATATATTGCGGGATAATTGTCGGTTGCATACTTATAGGACACGAAGCCGTGGCAATAATGGCTTCTGCTCTTGCAACAATCGCAGCAATCGAGTTTTCAAAAATTAATTCGGATCTCAATGCCAGAAGGATTCCTACCCTGCTTCTTGATATAGCGGGATGCATCGCATTGTGCTTCGGAGTCTACGTATATCCCATAATTCTGTGGGTGGCAATAATGATTGCAAGATTTGTCGAAGAATTGTATATCAATGACGATAAACCTTTGCATAATCTCGCAAATTCGATGATGACCCAGATCTATATCGGCATACCATTGGCTTGTGCCGTTGGAATATCCTATCTGTTTTCGCGTCCTGAGGCTCTGCTTGCTGTCTTTCTGTTTTTATGGATTAACGACACAGGCGCATTTCTGGTAGGGAGCACGATAGGCAGACATCGCCTGTTTGAACGCATATCTCCTAAAAAGTCGTGGGAAGGTTTCTTTGGCGGTGCCGCGTTCACTGTAGCGGCAGCATTGTTATTCTGCTACACATGCTCCGGCTTCTTCGGGTTCGACAATGACGCGCTCCTCTGGATTGGGCTCGCTGTTGTGACTGTGATCTTCGGCACCTGGGGAGATCTTGTAGAGTCCATGATCAAACGGACTCTCAACATCAAGGATTCCGGAAACATCATCCCGGGACATGGCGGCATACTCGACAGAATTGATTCTCTGCTTCTCGCCGCGCCTGCAGTTCTGATATATCTTATACTTTGGGAGCTTCTGCGGTTTTAGAGGATTTTGCTGATAAATAAGAAACCGTTTAAAGGACGGAGGATACTGTTATTAGCGTCCTCCTATTTCACCCTCAGCCAGTAGCCTATGCTCGCCATGACCGACATTGAGTTGGAACCACGGAAATTTTCAGTCCGCCCGGAGCGCAACACATTGCCGAGTCCGTAATAGAACCGTCCTTCTATATAGATGGAATTCCTTTTATTTATGCTGAATTCACCGCCAAGTCCGGCGGAAATGCCGAAATCAACTTTGTTTTCAGCTGCCATTTCATATTGGTATGTGGTACGCAGCGAAGAGGGAAAATCCGGAACCGAAGAAATGTTGCTGTAATCAAAATTCGCTTTGGTAGACTCTCCTATCATAAAACCGATTTCAGGACCGGCATTAAAGAAGAATCTGCCTCTACGCCCAAAATAAATATGGGCAAGAAACGGTATCTGCACATAGTTGAGAGTTCGTGAATACTCAAATGGATATTCCTCGAAATCCTCTTTCCATCCACGCTGCTCAAAATTCACCTCCGCTATCAGACCGAAATGGCTCTCTTCGATATATCTGAATGCAACACCTGCATTCCCCCCCATTGCAAAACCTTGCTTCACACTCGGTGTAAAAGATACTCTTGACAAATCCACTCCACCCTTTACACCTACAGACACATTGGATGAATAATGAGTCTGAGCGGAAGATGACAAGACGGATAATCCCGAAGCCACCAACATCGAAAATACTATACGTCCCGTTTTTTTCATTTTACTATAATCTTTTCTATTGTGTTATATGGAGTGAATCTAACAAGATATACAATCGGATTGAACAATCCCGTCCAGTTTCCGGGTCTTGACAATTCAAAATCACTTTGAACTCCCCCCTCTGAACGTCCGATTGCGTTGAGGTCATAGTCGGCTTTTGCAAGCCCCTCGATAAAATATAACGATGCATCGTATCCTACGCATGCATACATAGGAAATGACTTGGCAGGAGTCCGGTCAAACAACGACTTGTAATAAGTCACAAACCTTCTGCTCTCATCAGATGATCTGTCGTAAAAGAACCGTGAAGGGACAAGCACCTCCGCCGCATGGAATTTCTCTTCCATGGACGATTCATCATATACAATCCAGTTGGGACGCCCCAACACCTTGATTTCGGCAAGCGGGTTGTCGCTTTTGGCACTTATGACGGCATCCACTAACGCGGCAACATCATCTTTCTTGGTAGGATATGCATATAATATATATTTCTTGTCTTCATCAAACGGATATTGCGACACAGCATCAACCGACATATGTTTGACATTGCCTGCGGGCAATGTCGATTTGACAGCAGAAGCAAGAAGGTCATTATCATCGGCATCACCGACAAAAATCATTGTATGATCGCTGTAATCACTACATACTTTTGCTGCAATCTCCTCATTAAAATAATTGGAAGGAGTAAGTAGCTGAATCACATATGGATTTCTTGTGTATAACTCATTCTTGACATCAAACGTATTGACCAATGGAGTCTGACTCACCTCAGCATATTCCGACAGATATGACGGAATTCCCTTTTCTGTGGTAAGGAAAACGATGTCGGGATTCAGATCCGAAAGTTCGGTAAGCACATCAGTTGAGGTGCGGTTGCCATTAACCACTGTGATATTCAACTTAATACCTGAGTGTTTCAATCTGTCTACGCCTGTAAGGAATCCCCTTGTAAACTCAAGATCCTTGCGTGCGGCAGGCTCTGACAACAGCAGGGCAACCTTGAATTCTCTTGCATCCTGAGCAGCTGTAATGCCATGAATGCTGTCATATATCTCCGATATTCCTTCATCCGATAACTCCCTGGGGTCTTCTTCTATGAATGTCTTCTCTACAGTTGTAGTCTCAATTTCCGGAACTGTGACAATAGACTTTTTCTTAGGCTTCTCGCCTGCACCCTTATTAACTTCAAGTAGGTCCTCTTTATCCACTCCTGTTTTCTCGGCAATAGTATCCCAGGTATCTTTCTTATCTACCTTATAAGTAGAAAAAGACAGAAGACTTTCCTCTTTGACTTCTCTGACACTGCTTTTTACACCGGTGCCTCGTTCAGGCAGTCGTATGATCTCTCCCGCTTTAAAATTCTTTTCCGAAACACCTGGATTGCTTTTCATTATAGCCGCAACAGATGTAAAGTGAGCCTTTGCCACGCCATAAAGAGTGTCACCCTTCTTTATTGTATAAAAATCAGCGTTGTTTTCTTCATCGGAGACATTGTTTTTAGCAAGCAGCAATGTCTCACCCTCTTTTATTCCGGTTTTACTCCCTGGATTGAGTTCGAATATGGTATTTACCGGAATTCCATACATTCTCGATATGGCATAGACAGTCTCGCCTCTTTTCACGATATGCGTCAGTTTATGACAATCTTCCTGCATTTTTTTATTGCTGACTTTTTGAGTCTTTGCTGCATCCTCCTCGGCTGGGTAATATACCTTCATCCCCTTCTGGAGAGGAGAAACCGCCTTGGGATTCAATTGCTGCAACTGATCGTAGTCCCAGCCGTATGCACGCGAGATCCCGAATAATGAATCACCCTTTTTGATTTCATAGACATAATAATTCTTACCGAGAATCTCCACAACGGGCAATGAGGGAGCGGCATTGGCGCTTACTGAAGAAATCATTAAAGCGCATATCATCAAAAATTTCGATATAATCTTCATAATACAATAATTTGCAGAGGGCGCACTACCGCCCATCATGCAAAGTTAATGAAAATTTCTGACAAAGAAACTCTTTGCAACGCGTTTCTTAAAAAGAGAAATGAAGTGATATCCTGAGTCCTCTCTTATCAATTCCAGGCATATCCCTGTACGTGAGTCTCCAGATATAGTCAACGCGGAGAATTGTCAATATGTTATCAATACCCGCACCTATCTCCATATAGGGAGTTCTGCCCATCGCAACATTGCCGGATGCATGAGGAAAACGATACAGGTCATCGTTGTATTCCGGATTGTTCTTTTTACTCAGACTACCTGCAAATCCTTTGAATGTGAAAACCTCGCGCAGTTTCAGTTTCTTTATCAGAGGGATTCTGTTAAATATCAACCCATTCATAAAATAAGTCAAATCAAGTGAAGCGAATTTGTCCATCGCAAATTCCATCGGATTCAGAAGCGTATACGATTCCGGCTGGATAGTATACGAGATGTTGGCATTCTGCCACAATAACGCGGGAAACTGTACTTTGCTCCATATAATGCCCCCTTTCAATATTATATCGGCATAGCCGAATGCTGAAAACCAGAATCTTTTCTGAATCGACAATTCTGTCTTGTTAAGAGTGAAGTCTGCACCAAATAAACCTCTGGGACCAAACTCATGTGTCAGCATAAAGACCGGCGCATCAAGATTTATGGGTTTCCTGCTTGTGACTGCCTGCACGAATTTTTCACCCGGCGCATATCTCAAGGCAAGACGGAGTGCCGCCTGTTTGAAGTTTCTGTCATACACACCGTCAGCACGCATGAATGGGATCCATTCTGTAGCCTCTTGCGTCTCGTGACGCAATTCCACTCCTATGGAAAGATTATTTCTCAGTTCGAGGTTATACTCAAGCTTTGCGAGCCGACGATATGTTATAAGGTCACTGCTCATTCTTTTCAGCGACAGAAACACATTGTCTGAATTTGTAAAAAGATAGTGCTGCCCAAGTTGATCCTTATCATACTGATATGTCGCACGGATTGAATTAACCGGAAATTCACGCGATGTGTAAGTTTTCGGAATAAACGAATATTCAAGTTCTCCGCTGTATTTTATCTTTTTATCCTTTAAACCATAAGCTACATAACCTCGTCCGAAAATATGCGGAGACAACGCAGGCGTCGTGACACAGCCTACTCTGAAACGCATTCCTTCCGCTGTATTATGGCTTATAAAAGTATTCACCGGTCCTATATCGAATTTACTTGGATTTCCGGTAGTCACATAACCGTTTACAAATACTTTCAACACTTTTTCAGTCCAGTACAATAAAGGTTTCTTTCGAAGCATGAACATCATTTCACCCATATTTGACTCAGCTGACGACAATGGAATAAGACGTGACTCCTTCCAGAAATCCTCAGACTCGTTTTCTGCGGATGCAAGTAATATTTCACGTCCTCCACCCGCCGTGACATTGCCTAAATCTTCAGCCGGAACATATGAAAACCCGGAATATCTGACCTGACGTGAGCCGTAGAGTTTCGGAGTGCCCGGAAGAAACTGCATTTCAAGACACAGGTCATCAAGAGTCTTGTGTGTATTGCCGGTCGAATCCTTTATGAAATTCTGACTTATGAAGATATTATCCACATAATTGAGGTTGATTGCCTTGGGCACACGCATCGTTACGCGTTTTACATATCTGACAGAGTCATTGACCGGAATATAGAGTTTACCGTTAAAACTGAATGATTCCGGATTATGCGGANAAAAAGTCAGTTCAACGCATTTTTCACCTCCTACAAGAAGCGTATCACTGATCTCATATCTATAAAAATCATCGGCTATTGCCGAAAGAGGACTTACAAATCTGTTTTGCATCAATGCTATGTCATTGCCATATAAATCGACCTCCCGCAACAGGTCTTCAAAAATCTGACGTATATTCTGCTGATTGAAACCCTCGTCAAGTCCGTTGCTTCTAAGACCTCTGACCACTTCTACAGCATGTGGAAACTTGCTGCCGGAAACTACAGTAGACACTTTCTCCTTCAGGGCGACATCAAGAATAGTCTTTCCTGTCCATGCGGCGGTGTCTATGAAATTAGCCAAGAAGTCGAATTGCTTTCCGACCTTTCCATTTTTCTGAACAAGTCCTACATCAAAGTCATTCAGAGCCAGAACGGTCTTCTCGTATTTGTCATAACGGTAATAATCCGACCTCTGGGGATCATGGTGCCTTTTGTCTTGTCTGACACGCTCCATCAATTCAACAGCCGGATTATTCTTTTTTGAATATTTCCTTCGCTTAGGCTTGACTATCAACTCCTTGAGATCACGCCCCCGCGCATTCCCAAAACTGATCGTATCCAAGACCTCAGGTCTGACCATCTTGGCACAGACATCAGTCTGCCAAAACAGAACAATAAACAGCAGACACGAGAAAAATATTATTACCCTATTGATTCGCAAGAACTAAAAATATTGAGAACATCAATCTGTTAATAAACCGCTTAGATTTAAACAGTTAAAAAAACATCAAGACAAGTTTGAATTATAATAATTCGGATCACCGGTCACTTCTGCTCCGATAAAACCCGGAACATCAAAATCCACATCCGATGAGGGCAATTCTATTTCCGCCACAACAAGAGAAGCATTCCTGCCTTGAAACTCGTCTACCTCCCATATAAAACCGGAATAATTCACATAATGGCGTATCTTTTCAACCACGCATCCATCGCACAATCCAAGCAACGTCCTGGCATCCTGCAATGGAATCTCATACTCGAATTCAAGTCGTGTGTCACCTATGTTCTTTCCTTTGACAGTCAGGAATCCGGTTTCATCCTTTATGCGAATCCTGACAGTCCGCTCAGGATCACGATTCAGATAACCCTGAGTGATAACACTTGATTTGAACGAAAGATTGCGATATGAGCTATCTTTTACAAGATATTTCCTCTCTGTCTCTAATCCCATAATCCGCTTGTGTGTTTAATTTTATACGAACTCAGAAACTGTTTTCATCTGAACTGATTGACTTCCGGATTGTATTCAAACCCGGCACGTTTAAGTTTATCGGTCAGAATCTCATGCTCTATTCCTTCTGCCGCACACAATTCCTCAAGAGTGGAATATGAATCGCGCAACTTCATGTTTACCGCGCTATACAACATTATCGGGTCATTGGGC
>NZ_CAJMXD010000102.1:0-8610 GCF_905219685.1 Barnesiella sp. CU968 | reverse complement strand
AGGTGAGCGAAGGACTTAGCGTGAGAGGCGGATTCCCGGTTGAACAGAAACTGATGAATCAGTGGTGCCTGCGTGTATCGGCATATGCTCCCCGCCTTCTTGATGACCTGAACGGTGTTGAATGGTCGGAGTCCCTCAAAGAGACACAACGCAACTGGATCGGGCGCTCCGAGGGTGCAGAAATGCGCTTTCCGGTTTCAGGGAAAGATATTGAGCTGGAAATATTC
Source organism: Barnesiella sp. CU968 (assembly GCF_905219685.1). Taxonomy (NCBI): domain Bacteria; kingdom Pseudomonadati; phylum Bacteroidota; class Bacteroidia; order Bacteroidales; family Barnesiellaceae; genus Barnesiella; species Barnesiella sp. CU968. The sequence goes on along the minus strand of NZ_CAJMXD010000102.1, from coordinate 8,383 downwards.
ACTACCCGCGCCGACACCATCTTCGGTGTCACTTTTATGGTGCTTGCTCCGGAATCGGCATATGTTGCACAACTTACTTCTCCGGAACAGAAAGATGCAGTCGATGCTTACCTCAATGAGGTTAAACACAAGACCGAACGCGAAAGGCAGATAGACAAGAAAGTGTCGGGGGTGTTCACCGGCTCTTATGCAATCAATCCGCTTACGGGAAAGGAAATTCCCGTTTGGATCAGCGACTATGTGCTCGCCGGTTATGGCACCGGGGCAATCATGGCAGTTCCTGCACACGATTCCCGCGATTACGCGTTCGCACGCCATTTCTCACTGCCCATTATTCCACTGATAGAAGGAGCTGACGTTTCCGAACAAAGCTTTGATGCCAAAGAGGGCAAGATGATCAATTCATGCGGTACGAAACTCGACCTCAACGGACTTGATGTGAAAGAAGCCATAGCGAAAACTAAAAAATTCATTGAGGAAGAGGGACTCGGCAAGGTCAAGGTAAACTATCGTCTGCGCGATGCCATCTTCTCGCGCCAGCGTTACTGGGGCGAGCCGTTCCCTGTTTATTACAAAGACGGTACAGCCTACCTCATGGAGGAGTCGGCATTACCACTACAGCTTCCTGCCGTTTCAAGCTACCTGCCGACAGAAGACGGACAGCCTCCTTTAGGTCGTGCGGAAAACTGGACAACACCTGAAGGATATCCCATCGAACTTTGCACCATGCCCGGCTTCGCGGGATCATCGGCATATTATCTCCGTTATATGGATCCTCGCAACAACAATGCATTGGTAAGCAAGGCAGCTGATGAATACTGGCGCAACGTAGACCTATATGTAGGAGGTGCCGAACATGCCACCGGGCACTTGATATATTCCCGTTTCTGGAACAAGTTCCTGTACGACCTCGGTATTGTTGTTGAACCGGAGCCGTTCAAGAAACTCGTGAATCAGGGTATGATCCAGGGACGCTCAAACTTTGTATACAGGATAAAGAACACAAACACGTTCGTGAGTTTCGGACTCCGCAAGGAACATGACACCACTTCGATACGTGTGGATGTAAATATCGTCTCGAACGATGTTCTCGACACCGAGGCGTTCCGCAAATGGCGCCCGGAATATGCTGATGCCGAATTTATACTTGAAGATGGGAAATATATATGCGGATATGCAGTGGAGAAGATGTCTAAATCCATGTTTAATGTTGTTAATCCGGATGATATCGTAGAGTGCTATGGAGCGGATACGCTCCGCCTATATGAGATGTTCCTCGGTCCGGTAGAGCAGTCGAAACCCTGGGACACCAATGGTATTGATGGTGTAAACCGCTTCCTCAAGAAGCTTTGGGGACTTTTCGAGAAAGCAGACCTTTCAGCAGAAAAGGAGATGAGCAGAGAAGAGAAGAAAGCTGTGCACAAGCTCATCAAGAAAATAACGGAAGATATAGAGAACTTCTCTTTCAACACTTCCATTGCCGCCTTCATGATAGCCGTCAACGAACTGACTTCTCTGAAATCAACCAACCGGGAAGCTTTGGATACAATCACACGCCTTATCGCACCGTTCGCACCACACATCGCCGAGGAGTTCTGGCATCGCCTCGGACACGAAGGCAGCGTGGTCGACTCCATTTGGCCTGTCTATGACGCCCAGGCATTGGTTGAAGACACTATGAAATATCCGGTCAGCTTCAATGGCAAGACGCGTTTCATGGTTGAGGCTCCGGCAGATGCCTCACGCGAAGACGTTGAGAAGCTTGCGCTATCAGACAGCAATGCCACCCGCTGGCTCGACGGCAAGACTCCTAAAAAAGTCATCGTAGTACCCGGCAAGATCGTCAATATCGTCATCTAACCAATAGACACAACTTTCCTCAAACCACAGTGAGATTTTTTCCAACCACTTAAAACCACACAACAACCACATTCTCACATGAATGAAAATACCGTTTGCGACAAAAGTGCGGACCTGATGTATAACATAAAACGCTTGTGTATAAAAATTCACAGAACGTTTGGATTCGGGCTTCTTGAAAATGCATATCGGAAATTATTGGTTGCATTATTGAAAAAAGAAGGATACGAAGTGCTGGAAGAGGTTCCGATCCCGATTTCTTTTGAAAACGTCAGAATTGAAAATGCTTTTAGAGCTGACATTATTGTGAATAATTCAATAATAATTGAACTTAAGGCAGTGGAAGAATTGAACAAATCGCATTTCTTACAATTAGCCACATACCTTCAATTATCAGACATACCTCAAGGACTTTTAGTTAATTTTCATTCTCCTGATATATTCAAAGGAATGTTCACAACCGACCTTAATGAGCTAAGGAAGAAATATTCACCTTATAATTATGGTAAAGTCTTCTAAACTGGCAACATATTCCGACAACCTGATTATCTTAAAAAAAGAAGTTTCTTAATAACAGATATGGTTGTTATCTGGTTGATTGTGGTTGGAATAAAATAATATTTGGTTTGATTTAGAATTAGTTTGGAATGAAATATTTAGGAATTATATTGTTTGCTGTGGCAGCATTTGCCACAGCAAATGGTTTGGCGAAGGGTCCGGAAAACGGAGCAAGGAGCCCCAAGCCGCAATGGATGAAAAACGCTGTGATATATGAGGCAAACCTCCGTCAGGGCACAAAGACAAGAGACCTCAAAGGGATGCAGCTCGAGATTCCCCGCCTCAAAGATCTTGGAGTGGATATAATATGGCTTATGCCAATACACCCCATCAGCGAAAAGAACCGCAAGGGAACACTCGGATCATATTATGCCGTGAAAGATTACAAAGCTGTGAATCCGGAGTTTGGCACAATGGAAGACCTCAAGGAATTTGTGCGCACCGCCCATGCCCACGGCATGAAGGTGATTCTTGACGAAGTCTGCAACCATACAGGCTGCGACAACGCATGGGTCACGGAACATCCGGAATATTACGCCCGCAATGAAAAGGGGGAGATGTTCGGTCCGTTCGACTGGACAGACACCTACAAACTCGATTACTCCAACCCGGCGACACGCGCTGCGATGATCGACGTCCTCAAATTCTGGATCAGAGAAGCGGACATCGACGGATACAGATGCGACGTTGCGGGAGAAGTGCCAACGGATTTCTGGGAAGAGGCTCGTCCTCAGCTACAAGCAATAAAACCCATCTTCATGCTTGCAGAGTCATCTACCCCGTCACTGATGCGCAAGGCTTTCGACGCAGACTACGCATGGCCGATGAAAGATGTGTTTAATGCAATAGCCGCCACAAAAGGAGTTAACAAATATGCGGAAGAGAAAAAACTCAATCTTCCCAAAATGACTGCTGCGGACATACCGGCACTTATAAAACGTCAGAAAACCGAGTATCCCCGTGGAAGCGTGCACATGAACATGATCACCAACCACGACCTCAACTCCTGGGAAGGAACGGAATTCGAGCGGTTCGGACCCGCCACGGGGGCATTCGCCGTGTTAAGTTACACATTACCGGGCATGCCGATGATATACACCGGACAAGAAGTCGGCTTCGACCATGCATTCGCATTCTTCGAACACGATTCTATACAGCCTGATTACACGGAAAATGAATTTACGGCATTCTATCGTATAATGAATGCACTTAAACATCACAATACCGCACTCGGCACCGACGAACGCATCGAGAACACCAACTTCATATCCACATATGACCCGGATGTCCTGACATTCACCCGTCAGAACGGCAAAGACAAGATATTCGTCACTGTCAACCTTTCCAACACGGTCTCGCCGCTGTCGTTCGGTCGCCGCGAACCCTATCTTGTCGGACTCAGAGACATATTCTCCGGTGAGGAAGCCGCTCTCCCCAAAATGCTCCAGCCATGGCAATACATCATATTGTCAACCCCGTATGACGGCATGACACCTCCTCCGGCAGTCACGACAGGGCATACGACATCATTATCCGGAAGCTACAGGGTGAAGGCAACCACCCGCGACTCCGGGGCACGTCTCCGCGAGCTGGCGCATGCCAGAAGCGGGCACACACCTGCTCACAAAGCGACTTCGGAGACAGCAGACATAGCGGCTGCAACTTCGGACGCTTATTCTGTTTCCTCCACAAACGATGTGGCGGCAAGCGTCGGCACATCCGCCGGGAAATCCACTGCAGGTTTCGGAGGATTCAATCTCGCAAAGCCGGACACCATCCGCAAACCGGTGAAGAACATCCGCAAGGCATCCGCCGAACCAAAGTTCCGCCACGTCAGCAAATAATCGCCGGATAAAATTTAGCGATGAATTAAAAAGCTTGTTTAAGATTATAATTATTATATTTGTGATTATTATAATCATAATAATTTGCATCCATGGACAAATTATTGGCAAATCCCTTTGTGGCAGGCAGATATATAACTGATTATTACTTCTGTGACAGAGAGACTGAAAGAAACCGGCTATGATAAATCCCTCAGCTGCAAAAATATTGATTGTCACGGTAATATACAATCAGAAGATAACCGGCACAAATGTCTACAAGACATTATTGTCGGAGGAGGAATCTGTGTATATTCATGACAACTCCCCGAATCCGCAACATACTGACGGTCTGCCGGAAAGCTGGAAATACTTCTCTGATCCCTCCAATCCGGGATTGAGCGCGGCATACAACAGAGCCGCCGGATACGCCGCCGCCAACGGCTACGACTGGCTGCTGCTCACAGATCAGGACACCATATTTCCGGAGAATGCCCTTGCAACATACAGGCGTGATATAGGAGAACATACAACCCAGCGGTTGCTTATCCCCTCAGTCAAGATTCCCGACGGCAGATATATCTCGCCCGTAAAAAGCAGGTTTTATTTCCCCAGACCTTCTACGCGAAAGCCTGTCCCGGGTAAAATAGAGCTAAAGGAATACGCGGTGATAAACAGCGGCATTCTGGTTACTACAGACAGTTTCATAAGTTGCGGAGGATATAATGAAAATGTCTTCCTCGACTTTTCCGATTTCCAGTTTGTCGAAAGATTCGCTTCAAAATATCCGGAAGCATGGTTAATGGACATGACATGTATTCAGAATTTCAGCAACATCTCGGATTCAACTGAAACGAAATTGACTCGCTTCGGACTCTTCTGCCGCTCTCTGTCGGGATATTCGTCATTGAAAACTTTCGGGAAACCTATGATTGCCGCAGTTGTCTTGAAAAGAGCTGTAAGTCTCTGCTTGTCCGCAAAGTCTCTCAGACCATTATCAATATTTTTTACTAATTTCAAACCTTATATTAAAAAATTATGATTTCCGTCTGCATGGCTACCTATAACGGCGAAAAGTATATAAAAGACCAGATTTCATCCATATTGTCTGAAATTAGCGATGAAGATGAACTAATTATTTCGGATGACGGATCAATTGACCGGACATGCGAAATAATCGAGTCTTTTCAAGATAAACGAATAAAACTATTTCACAATAGCTCAAATCACGGTGTAAACGGGAATTTTGAGAATGCCTTGCGACATTCCAAAGGTGACTATATTTTTCTGTCAGATCAGGACGATGTCTGGATATCTGGCAAAGTAGAAGTTTGCATGAAAGCGTTAAAAAACAATTGTTGCGTTGTTCACGATGCAATCATAACCGACAGCAATCTTCGACCGGAGTATTCATTCTTTAAATCCCGCAAATGCAAGTCAGGTTTTTTTCACAACTGGTTAAGAAATGGATATTTGGGTTGCACGATGGCTTTTCACAGAGAAATTCTCAATTTTGCTCTGCCTATTCCACCCAATCTACCTGTGTGGCACGATATCTGGATAGGCTCAATATGTGAAATAAAACACAATGTCAAGTTTGTTCCATTTAAGGGTATAAAATTCAGACGACATAATTCAACAACCTCTATAACATTCAAGGGAAGTTTTACGTTACATAAAAAGATTAGCTATAGAATGATACTTCTCTGGCATTTATTTAAAAGACTTAACCTTCATCGATGAAAATTTCAATAATTACAACCTCATTCAATAGCGGGGCAACGATTAAAGACACGATAGAAAGTGTTTTGTTGCAGACTCATACCGATTTTGAACATATCATCATTGACGGAGGATCTACAGACAATACCATCCAGATTGTACGTCAGGCTGAAAACAGATATCTCGGACGGCTGAAATACATAAGCGAGAGAGATAACGGCATATACGATGCCATGAACAAAGGACTAAGAATGGCAACCGGGGATATTATCGGAATACTAAACAGCGATGATTTTTTTTGCGATTCAGATGTTTTAAAAACGATAGCTGACAACATCCGCGATGTAGATGCAGTGTATGGGGATTTGGTTTTTGTCAATTATGCTGATTCTTCAAAAATAGTCAGGATATGGCGAGGCTCACAATTCAAGAGAGGGGGATTTTTTCGAGGATGGCATCCGGCACACCCCACATTTTATGTTAAAAAAGAGTGTTATGATAAATTCGGAAAGTTTGACACGACATATGATGTATCTGCCGATTTTGAGTTGATGTTGCGTTTTCTTGAAAAAGAAGGAATCTCCAACAGATATATACCTAAAACTTTTGTAAAGATGCGTATGGGCGGAGAAAGCACACGGTCAATACATAATATAATCAAAGGGAATCAGAACATTCTTAGAGCATTTAATAATAACGGTTTTAAAGTTTCCCGTTTTTATATAGTAAGACGACTTTTTCCGAAAGCAGTTAACATGTTGAAATATAAATTAAGACACAAATCGATTTAAGAAATGAACCAGAGGCGGAATCGTTCTCAAACAGCCTCGCTGGCTGTAAAGCGCACATTGGATATAATCTTTGCATTGGCAGCAATAATTATATTCAGCGGTCCTTGTATTATAATTGCATTCCTGATATGGGCAGAAGATAAACAGACACCTATTTTTAGTCAAGAAAGAATCGGGAAAGGGGGTATCCCTTTTATACTATATAAATTCAGATCTATGCGGGTAGATGCTGAAAAAGAAGAAGGTCCGACTTTGTGTAGCGATGATGACAATCGACAGACCAATATAGGACGCTTCATCAGAGGACATCATCTTGATGAATTCCCACAGCTTTGGAATGTGTTGAAAAGCGACATGAGTTTTGTAGGCTATCGGCCAGAACGCCGTTACTTTATAGATAAGATTATAGCAGTAAATGCTGATTACAACCGATTGTTTTCCACACGTCCCGGATTGTTCTCTAACGCCACATTGTATAATGGTTATACAGATACTATGGAGAAGATGCTCATTCGGCTTGAAATGGATCTTGACTATTTGGAAAACCGCACTTTATGGCTTGATGTGAAGATTATCGCAAAAACTGCAATCTTCATTATAAGCGGGAAAATTTTCTAAAACATACTGCTTACACATTGCATATATCGAAAACCGAAATCTGTGCACTATATCAGGTTTAATATGAAGTTTGTAGATTTTTAATGCAGGGCATAACCAAAATGCCGAATTCCAAAGAATGTAAGTCTGAGTATCTGACACAACTAAAACTTCACAAAATCGAAAAATGTATCGACAATCTGGAAAAAACCATTTACAGTAAATAATAAAATAAGATTTTATTGGTTTATTATTAAGGATAATAATATATTATAATACACACCAACATCTGGAACAAGGCTATAGGAGTGAACAACGTAACCAAATATCATCTTTATTTCGCAAATCCATTTATCCTCAACGGTGTAACATGGCTTTTTGTATGGTTGCTGTATAATTTAGGTTGGAGCCGCCTGTTCCCGCCTTTATCTGAAGAACTTACGTTCTTTGTAATATTTACCTCAATTATATCCATTTGCATAGGTGTAGCAACATTAAAAAGACATACAATCTCATTCAGACCACTTAAGAATCCCAAACACAAACCATTGGTAATTTGGCTTGTGATATTTTATTTACTATTCTTAATTGAGGCAGCCGTCGCAGGAACGGTTCCATTGATTGGTTATGCAACAGGAAATGTTACAATCGAATACTCGGAATTCGGATTGCCCATTATTCATGTAATAATAGTGAACGGAATATCGGCATTGTGCACATATGCTACATATTGCTTAAAATCAACATCTGTAAAAAAGGACAAGTTCAAATTTTTGGTCATATGTGTTTTCACATTTGTCCCATTTTTTTTAATGTTTAACAGAGGTGGAATCATAGCAAATATAATCGGAATATTGATATTGTCTTTAGTCACATCAAAAAGACCGATCAGGCTTTTGCTAAAATGCATGATATCACTGATTGCCTTACTTTTCCTGTTCGGATTGGCAGGAAATATCAGATTCGGGAAATCAGGCATGGAAAAATTCGCTCAGGTTGCCAAACCATCTGACACATTCACGGAAACCCATA
>NZ_CAJMXD010000101.1:0-8697 GCF_905219685.1 Barnesiella sp. CU968 | reverse complement strand
GATTTAATCCGCATATATCCAAAGCCCGGTCTCCTGTATGAACAGCAATGTGTTCCGCAACATATCTGGAATTTCCTGTTCCTGAGAAATAAAATATCATTATAACGTAAAAATCTTAAAAATCAGTTCTGTAAGAAGTGCATACTCATTCTGGAAAGAATTCACGCCCTTGCTCTTGACATCAAACTCACGGAGAGCGTGCACTGCATTGACTGCCCGTAATGGATTGTAATTTCGCATTCCGGTTTTGATTTCGTTCAGTTGATTCTGGAATCGTATTCCCAATGCTGCCTTTAAAGCAGGTTCTGATTTATCAGTAAGATAATGTGCTATAACCAGCTTGCTGAAAAAATTGAACAACGTCGATGTTGTCATTATTGTAGGATTGGTCTTGGGATTCGATTCAAAATATTTTATAATCCTTATAGCCTTGGGATAATTCTTATTGGCAACAGCCGATACAAGTTCGAAATTATTGAAATCTTTTGATATTCCTATATTCCTTTCAATATCTTCAGCAGTTATCCTCTGTCCTGCCCCTCCCTTTATCTGGATAAGCTTGTTGACTTCTCCAAATAGTTTTGTAAGCGGACCTCCTATATATTCACAAAGCATTTCCATCGCCTTGTCATCAACCATACACTTATACGATGCGCAATAGTCACGGAGATGAGAAGCGAGCTGATAGTCTTTCACACGCTCGCTTTTGAATATCACAGCACCTGACTTAGCCGCATTCTTCATCAATGACGATGTAGCATTAAGATTGTCACCTTTGAATGCAACAACAAACACTGTTGATGCATTGGGGTGACCGACATAGGGAGCGAGTCTCTCCAAGGATTGCTTTGCCTGCTGTTTTGACTGAGCCTCCTTCAATATCACTACCCTTCGCGGTGCCATGACAGGTAGCTGCTGACCTGCCGCTACTACTGTTTCCATGTCGGCATCCACACCATAGTATACATTCAGATTGAAATCCTTATCTTCTTCAGTTATTGCCTTTGACTCGATAGCATCCACTATCCTGTCGATATAATAATCTTCTTCACCCATAAGAAGATACACAGGAGCGAACACACCCTTGTTAATCGATNTCAATATATCTCTAAAAGTGGGATTTGCCATTATTTTTTGATAATTTTTTTTGCCATAAATATAAAACAAGAATCAAGAGGATGCCGCTTGACATGGCAAACCAAGGAAAACCACTTTCTGACACTCCGAAATTTTCTATGTCGGCAGACACACAGCCCCTTGCCATTAACCATGCCGTTATGACTACCATACTGTTGTTTAAGGCATGAGCGATGACCGACGTCCATATTGAGCCGCTCCACAGATAGAAATAGCCGAATATCGCACCTAAAAGAAGTCTCGGGAAGAATCCGAAAAACTGAAAATGCATCGCACTGAATATGAAAGCGGAAATCCATACGGCTGCATGTCCCGGGATTGCCTTGCATAACTGCCGTTGTATGCCGGCCCGGAAAAACAGTTCTTCTGCAAATCCTGTCAGACAACCTACGATTGCAATTCCAGATACAAGCCCGGGGATTGTAGTAGTGGAAAGAATCGCATCCGTAAAATGTCTGCTACTGTTCTCCCACCCACGCAGCTTCTCTTCCAGTTCGTGAAGAGATTCCGGGAATACAATTGAATCATTCCAGAATATAAGTTGATTCAAAAAGCACATGCCGATAAAATAACAAACAGCAACGAGTAAAACATTACTCCATCCCGGACTTACATTCAGCGAAAGAACCTTAATTGTGTTTTGAGATTCAACACGTGCTGTAATGAGAGGTGTGCCTATGAAAACAAACAGATTCTGCACCGCCGATGTCACAAGTACTTTTGCACGTTCATCGATATCAAGCGTACCGACAATCCCGGCGACAAACGAAACGAATAGAAAAGACAACAGAAATACCGCCACAAAAATGCAGAAGTATATAAACAAAGGAGAATCAGACCCTTTACGCGTATTTATTCCTCCATTCAACGACATCAGTCAAATTTCTTACGGGTAAAAATGAAATCTCTTCCAAGATACTTCTCCCTGACTATCGGATTATTGGCAAGCTCCTCGCTGGATCCCTGAAAAAGGACTTTCCCTTCGAAGAGCAGATACGCCCTGTCTGTTATTCCAAGTATTGAATCTGCCTTATGGTCAGTGATAAGAATGCCGATATTTCTTTCCTTGAGATGATATACAACTTCCTGTATGTCCTCGACTGCGATAGGGTCCACTGCGGCAAACGGCTCATCAAGCATTATGAACTTCGGATTAATCGCAAGGCATCTTGCAATTTCCGTCCGGCGGCGCTCGCCTCCGGAAAGATTGTTGCCAAGATTGTGTCTGACCTTCTCAAGCGAGAACTCTTTGATGAGAGATTCAAGTTTTTCTTTCTGATACTCCTTGGATGTGTCGGTCATCTCAAGAATGGCACGAATATTGTTTTCAACGGAAAGTGTCCGGAACACAGATGCTTCCTGAGGCAGATATCCGATACCGAACTGAGCACGTTTATACACAGGAAACTCGGTAATGTCATGGTTGTCGAGAAACACCTTCCCTTCATTGGGTTTGATAAGACCTACGGTCATATAGAACGTAGTGGTCTTGCCTGCTCCATTGGGACCGAGAAGACCTACAATCTCACCTTGCGTGACATCTATCGAGACCTTGTTGGCAACTGTGCGTTTACCATATTTCTTCACAAGATTCTCAGTTCTCAGAACTCCCTTTTCACAAACACCCGGAAGTTTGCCCTCAAGCTCGAGTTCCTCTTCGGATGTAAGTCTTTCAGGAGCCTCTTCTTCCTTGTTTTTGAACCGGTTTCTGTCAAATATCGCTTTAAATTTCATTTCTTGGTTTTAGCAGAGAACGTATATAATCCGTAAGCAGTTTTATAGCCACATTATTATGCCCGCCTTGCGGAACAATCAGATCCGCATACCGTTTGGAAGGCTCTATATACAGTTCATGCATTGGTTTTAGTGTTTCCTCGTATCTGTCAATGACCATTTTGGGAGTTCTGCCACGCTCGATGCAATCGCGATGGATTACCCTTATGAGACGTTCATCAGCATCAGCGTCTACAAACACCTTGACATCCATCATATCGCGCAATTCCTTGTCAGTAAGTACCAGAATCCCTTCGACCACAACAACATCACGCGGTTCGACATGAATAGTTTCCCTTAGTCTCGAACAAGTTATAAAATCATAAGTCGGCATTTCAATGGCTTTCCCCTCTTTCAATTCTCTGACATGATTTGCGAGCAATGACCATTCTATGGATGCCGGTTCGTCATAATTCATTTTGAGGCGTTCTTCAAGCGGGATATGAGCATTGTCTTTATAATAACAATCCTGAGGTATCACAGCGACTTCATCTTTTGGCAGACACTCTATGATTTTTCTCACCACCGTTGTTTTACCGGAGCCGGTGCCTCCTGCTATACCTATGATCAACATAACTGGGATATGTTTATTCTATTTTAGGCAAAATTACTAAAATCCGATTTCCTCTCCAAATTTTTTTACTAACTTTGTCCGCGATTTCCATTACACCGACGTTATTGTTATTGGAAAGAATATAATTACAACTTGATTCATGGTCGTATCATCTATTAAATCTTTCGGACGCTATTGCACCTTTATGACGCAAGTGTTCCGCATACCAGAAAAATGGCGGGAGTTTTTCAAACAGCTCGTCTTTGAAATCAACAAGCTTGGTGTCGATTCGATTCCACTCGTGATAATAATATCCATTTTCATCGGTGCGGTGATATGCATCCAGATGACAATAAACATTGTGTCACCGATGATTCCTTCTTATTCCACCGGATTGGCGACTCGGGAGATACTCCTTCTGGAATTCTCCTGCACCATGATGTCGTTGATTCTTGCAGGCAAGGTAGGCAGCAACATCTCCTCCGAAATCGGAACCATGCGTGTCACAGAGCAGATCGATGCTATGGAAATAATGGGCCTTAATGCTGCAAGCTATATCGTGCTCCCCAAAATAGTCGGATTCGTTCTGTTTGTTCCGGTGCTGTGCATACTGTCAATGTTCATGGGTCTCCTCGGCGGTGCCCTTGTGGCTCAGTTCACCGACATGATATCAATGGAGAATTATGTTTTCGGAATACAGTCATTCTTCAACGAATGGTATATTTGGTACGCGATAATAAAAACGCTTTTCTTTGCGTTTATCATCACGTCTGTAGCGGCATATTATGGTTTTTATGTCAAAGGAGGGTCACTGGAAGTGGGACAGGCAAGCACGCGTGCTGTTGTTTCAAGTTCCATCCTTATTCTCCTTGCAGATGTCGTACTAACTAAACTCCTTTTACAATGATTGAAGCAAAAAACGTGTCAAAATGGTTTGACGGACAACGGATACTATATGATATAAACGCGACTTTTGATACCGGCAAGACTAATCTAATAATCGGTCAAAGCGGTTCCGGTAAAACAGTTTTCATGAAATGTCTTATCGGACTTCTTACACCGGAAGAGGGTGAGATCCTTTATGACGGCAGGCGCTTCAGGGATCTTGACACAGAACAGAAACGTCAGTTGCGCACTGAGATAGGAATGCTTTTTCAGGGTTCCGCACTCTTTGACAACGAGACTGTACTCGGAAATGTCATGTTCCCTCTGAAGCTCTTCAGCCCTCTTTCCAGAGAGGAACAACTCGAACGTGCTCATTTCTGTATCAAGAGAGTGGGACTTGAGAACGCTGACGACAAGTATCCGTCTGAAATATCCGGAGGAATGCAGAAACGTGTGGCTATCGCACGCGCTATAGCACTTAATCCCAAATATCTTTTTTGCGATGAACCCAACTCAGGACTTGATCCGAGAACCTCAATTCTTATTGACGAACTGCTGAGCGACATCACGCATGAGTACGGAATGACTACAATCATAAACACTCATGACATGAACTCAGTGCTTGGAATCGGAGAGCACATAGTGTTCATCAACAAGGGGCATTGCGACTGGACAGGTAACGACAAGACAATCTTCAGAAGTAAAAGCGAGTCTCTGAACGATTTTGTTTTTGCCTCGAAACTTTTTCAGGAAGTTAAAAACTATCTCGAACGTGAATACGAAGACAAGTCAAGGTCGCTGTAACCGAATTTTCTGCTGAAAATTTCAACAAACCGGTGTTTTACCTCCTCCATTGAAGCCGGACTGCCACATTCTCTTGCTATTGATGTGACGCCTTTGTCTACAAAACCACAAGGATTTATCGCTGAAAACGCCGACAAGTCTGTGTTGACATTCAGAGCCAGTCCGTGCATTGTGACAAATCGTGTACACTTGACTCCCATCGCGCATATCTTGCGTTCTTCAGGAGTGTTTTTCCCTATCCATATACCTATGGCATTATCTATTTTTTCCCCATAAATGTCGAAATCAGAGAGCAATTCCATAATGCAGTCTTCAAGCATGTCCATGTAACCCTTTATTCCGATGCCATGTGATTCAAGGTCTATCAACGGATATGCGATCATCTGACCGGGACCATGATACGTAATGTCTCCTCCCCTTTCAATCCTGATACATTCAGCTCCCATCTTTGCAAGACGCTTCTCATCCGCAAGAAGATTCGCTGCATTGCCATGGAAACCCAATGTATATACAGGAGAATGCTCCCCTATCAACATAAACTCCTCCACAGGCTTCTCCTTACTCTTCTTTAAAGCAAGCAACCCGTTGAATATCTGCTTCTGAACTTCCCAGATTTCCCTATAATCACACATTTTGAAATCAACGACACGAAGCCTCATCTTGTTATATTTACAGGTTTAAGATCCAAGAGAACATTATCTATGAATGGCTGCAACTTAAGAGTTCCGCTTCTATGGTCAAGAAAACCTGGCTTCTGAACCTCATTCAACAGGTACAACCGGTTGTAGGCATCTGAAAATTTCTCATAATCACCATCTTCATACAGTTTTATCAGATCAAGTGCCATAAGTCCTCTTTCGCCGAGATTGGAAAACTCCACGAGCCATGGCGCAATCTCAGTCACCAGCGCGACATTACCGCCGTCGGTAAACACAATATCAGAACAATCCCTTACTTTTTCAAATTCTTTCTTAAGTTTTGCAAACTGTTCCTCAGAATAATCGTCATATCTGAATGTCTCGACATTCCAAGACTCATTGCGACGGTAATTCTTTGGAGGATCACAGGAATGTATGGCAAATGTAGCATATGCATCCGGAGCACCGGGCATAATTTCCGAAAATGAACGTGTCCAGTTATCGACAGGATTGTATGCAGTCGTATTCCACGCATAATCAGCCACACCGTAAATCGCACCCTTTGATGCCTCGCCATTCTCCATGGGGTTCGTCTCGATTCCCGCCATTGCAGTTTCATCAAGAGTCGTATCAAGTCCATATACAGGTCCCATCAACAGATTGTGTCTGCAATAATCTGTCACGGGAAAATTCCACCAGACCAATGCCGGACGGTTGATTCGGGAATTTACGAATTCCATGGATGCCGGTTCAATGTCACCGCATACCACTTTCCCGGTCCAGAACACATCTACCGCCGGATCTAGTTCTCTGCCATAGACAGCGAGCTGACCGCTGTCGGAAGGATTCGCCCATCCCTGATTATAATCTGTAGGACACACAATCAGATTTCCAACACCATCTTTCTTTTTTACAAAATCGTTGGCTATGCTGTTGAGTAATGCTGTTTGTTTATGAGAGTCGGTACCTTCACCTTTAATATCGTCAAAAAATATGGCGAATTGTCTGACACCAAGATCATACATTGATGAAAACTTGTTTATAAGACTGTCATAATCAGATTTATCCCATCTTATGTCACCTCCCGGGTGAATAGCCCATACGAAATCTATATGGTTTTTTCTGGCTCTCTCTGCAAGTTCCTTTATTTTTCTTCCTTCTTCAGGAGGATACGGTTTCCTCCAGTTCGGGGTGCGGTGGTAAGGATCATCCTTAGGTCCATATACGTAGCTGTTCATTTTATGTCTACCCATAAAGTCAAGTATTGACAGACGCGTCTCATGACTCCAGGGATTGCCGTAAAAACCCTCAACGACACCGCGATATTTCAGTGCCGGATAATCATTAATCTCAACCATCGGAAGATTATCATCCGATACCCCCTCCACAATCTGTGACAGAGTGTTGATTCCGTAAAACAGACCGTCTTTGTCATATGCATCGATTGCAACTTTTTCCGGACCGATTGAAAGATGATAGGCGCCATTTTTCTCAGGCAAACCAAACCTGCCAGCAATCTCCTTACCGCAAGATACCTCTACCGGAATGCCTCCCGGAGTTGATTTTATTGATTTGAAACAATCCGCGAACTCCGGTGGAACCTGCGACAGATCGAATCCTCCGGACATGTTGAGATAGCCGTTATATGGTCTTGATACATTTACAGGAATCGGATTAACGTTTATTCCTTCATGGTCTATCACATGACCGGGAACCGGTCTCAGATCCGGCAACGATTTCTTCTTTGCGGCATACGCGTCTACTGAACCGGCTGCGACAACGCCAGCTGCAAAAAATAATACTATGGCGGTTTTATTCATGACTTTTTTCGTTAAGTAGTTTACAAACTTCCGTTTATTACAGACATCAGTTAATGAAGATGCTTCTCCGCATGATAACTCGAACGCACCATGGGAGCACTCTCGATATGGCGGAAGCCTTTTTCCTTGCCGATTCTGCCGTATTCCGTAAATTTGTCAGGATGTATATATTCCTGAAGAGGGAAATTATCTTTTGTAGGCTGAAGATACTGACCTATGGTCATGATGCTGCAACCTACACGTATAAGATCATCCATTGTATCAAGTATCTCCTCTTCTTTCTCACCGAGTCCGAGCATAATGCCGGACTTTGTTTTTACACCTTTTGAGGCAAGATAAGCGAGCACCTTCAACGAGCCGTCATACGTGGCAAACGTGCGGACATCGGGAGTGAGACGCCTGACAGTCTCCATATTGTGTGAAATTATATCCGGACGTTCGGCAATCACCATATCGAGCAACTCCTCCCGCCCCTTGAAATCAGGAATAAGAACCTCCATCGTCACGCCTGGGCACTTCTCTTTCAGTCTCCTGATCATTTTAGCCCAATGTGTAGCACCGCAATCAGGGAGGTCGTCACGATCAACTGACGTTAGCACCACATGCTTAAGTCCTAAACTTTTAACAGAATCCACAATATCGTCAATTTCCTTCTCATCAAGTGGAAGCGGGCGTCCGGTCGGGACATTGCAGAATCTGCAATTACGGGTGCATATATTGCCGCAGATCATAAAAGTTGCAGTTCCCGCTCCCCAACATTCTCCCCGGTTGGGACACATCCCGCTTGAACAGATTGTGTGCAGATGCTTTTCATTCAGTAACCCGACAACCTGACTTGTTTTAAAACCTCTCGGCAATTTTATTTTAAGCCAATCCGGTTTTCTGCGGAAATCGGCGCGGCTCCTATTCTCTTCGGTATTTGTATTTTTCACGGCTGTTCCTATTCATAAATTTATGCAAATGTAATGATTTTATCGCTATATTTTATTATTTTTGTAAAAAATTAAATGACAATAGTTCGTTAAAAAATATTCATAGGCTAAGCGGCATCTACCGTCAAGCCAAAGAGTTCTTTGACAAGTTTAGC